>NZ_JVGV01000026.1:0-51845 GCF_001076775.1 Streptococcus pseudopneumoniae | reverse complement strand
TGGAGGATTACCCAAGTCCGGCTGAAGGGAACGGTCTTGAAAACCGTCAGGCGTGTAAAAGCGTGCGTGGGTTCGAATCCCACATCCTCCTTTTGTATTAGCGCGGGATGGAGCAGCTCGGTAGCTCGTCGGGCTCATAACCCGAAGGTCGTAGGTTCAAATCCTGCTCCCGCAATAAGGCTCGGTAGCTCAGTTGGTAGAGCAATGGATTGAAGCTCCATGTGTCGGCGGTTCGATTCCGTCTCGCGCCATTTAAATATTTTGGAAGGGTAGCGAAGAGGCTAAACGCGGCGGACTGTAAATCCGCTCCTTCGGGTTCGGGGGTTCGAATCCCTCCCCTTCCATAGTTACGGGCATAGTTTAAAGGTAGAACTAAGGTCTCCAAAACCTTCAGTGTGGGTTCAATTCCTACTGCCCGTGTTAGTTAAATTATGGCGGGTGTGGTGAAGTGGTTAACACATCAGATTGTGGCTCTGACATTCGGGGGTTCGATTCCCCTCACTCGCCTATTTATATTATTGGGGTATAGCCAAGCGGTAAGGCAAGGGACTTTGACTCCCTCATGCGTTGGTTCGAATCCAGCTACCCCAGTTATACTTTGCCGGCGTGGCGGAATTGGCAGACGCGCTGGACTCAAAATCCAGTGTCCGCAAGGACGTGCCGGTTCGACCCCGGCCGCCGGTATAGTATTAAAGACAAGGTTTTCGGACCTTGTCTTTTTCTTTTATTTGTTGAATTTGTAACGCTGAGTTACTTAAAATTACTAGTTTTATAACAAATCATCTAATTTATCCGCTAATTTTTGTTGCTTGCTTGGATACAAATGAGAGTATGTATCTATTGTTGTAGTTATAGAAGCATGTCCTAATCTTTCTTTTACGACAAGATAATCTTCTCCTTGGTTTATTAGTAGGGAAGCATGTGAATGCCTGAAGTCATGAATTCTTATTTTTTTTAAAGAACTATCTCTTTGTAATATTTTTTTATATTGTTTTTCGATTGAATCCTTAGTTATCGTAATCGGGCTATTTTGAAATATCTGTAGATCATCTAGGTTGGTTGTAAATTCTTTTAATCTTTCATGCTGTGTTTGCCTCCATTCTTCTAGTGTCTCCACTAGTTTGGTGTTCATGATGATTCTTCGGGTTCCAGCTTTTGTCTTTGTACTACTAATGTGTTCTTCACCTTTTTTAACGTATATTGATTTACTTACATGGATTGTATTTGTAGAAAACTCTATGTCCTTCCACGTTAGAGCAAGAGCTTCTCCGAGTCTTAGACCAGTAAAAAATAGAACTGTGAATAGTAATTTTATATTGTATTCATCGTTGCTAAATAGTGTTAAGAAATGCTTAAATTCTTTTACTGTCCAGAAATTTAATTTTACTTTTTCTATGGGTAATTTTTTCAGTAATCCTACGGGATGTTCCTTGTAAAATCCTTTTCTTAATCCAACATCCAGAATTTTCTTTAGTAAAATTATAATTTTATTAATAGTGTTTGGACTTAGCTTCTTTTCTGAGTTTTGAGTATTTTTATCTCTTAGATGTTCTCTGAATTGATAGATATCTTCATAAGTTAATTTAGCTACATCATCAACTTTTTCAAAATAGTTTTTTATATGCCTGTTATAGTTGTTTTCTTGTGTATCTATATAGCTTTGTTTTCTGTTGTTTATTCTATCCTCTTCTTTTAAGAGATCATAAAGGATATCAATTGATATTTTTGAGTTGAAACTTTTTTCTTTAAGTTCGACACTTCGTAAGTATTGTTCGGCCTCCAATGCTTCTTTTTTAGTTTTGAATCCTTTTCTTACAATTCTACGTTGTTTTAGAGATATTGGATTTATACCATTGGAAACATCAACAATCCAAGTTCCGTCTCTACTTTTACGTAAAGCCATAAGCTACGCTTCTTTCTGGAGTTCAATTCCTAATAGTTCTTCTGCGACACTGGCTGGAATTGTACCAATCCTTTTGTTATCGTAGATGTTAAAACCACGATTCACTAATAGTAATTTGCCGGTATGGATAATCTTTCTTGCAGTTCCTGGAGCAAATCCAAGTTCGATAAGGTCATCTTTTGTTACAGTTTTAATCATGTGATCTCCTTTTCTAATTAGATTAACTAAGGGGAGGATTAACTCCCCTTGTATTTTACTTATTTTTGTTTTACATCTACTAAATGGATAGCATCAGCCTTGTAATACATTGTCGTGCTAATCATAGTAGCTTGTAAATTGTCAAATGTAACTGGTACTTCATCCATTGCTTGGATATAGTCATTATCAACCAAGGCATCTGGATTGTCTACTGAGACTTGGGTTGATTTCTTTTTGAATTGTCCATCCTTGATTGTTACATTGTATTTCCAACCAATGATTTTATCGGTATTAAAACGTCTTTCGCTACCATCTCGGTTTTTGATAATTTCTCCGTTTGCATCTGCTCGGACTTCCGTTTCAAATTTTGGAATGACTTCATCCAATTCAAATTTTGTTCCAATGTTATTAAAATTCCAGTCATTTTGTGAAAGCATTTTTGCCATAGTTAATTTCTCCTTTTAATATTTTCTTTGATTGTAGGGATCAAATCCTCTCGTTTAAAGAGTATTGCTCTTTCTATTAATCCACTTGCTAAATCTGGTGGATATTCCATATTGTTGAGTGCGAGATAGTTAGCTTTCTCATACTCATGCAGTAAGTTATTGTCGTATAGAAATTTATACGCTTTTAGAATAGCTCCTGAACCTTTATAGGTAAACCATTCTAATTTTTGTTCTAGTTCTGTTTTTGATTTTGAAATAATGATAGAGACGGGTTTTGAATGGCCTAAAAACTTTTCCCAAGATCTCAAAGGTTTTGAGAAATAGCTATCACTATAGAACCTCACTTTTTCTTTGAGATATCCCTTGGTAAAGTTGAGAAGATCTATTTCTGAATGCAACCATTCTTGAATGAAGTAGTGAGCTTTTTCTTTCCTAAGTTCTAACTCAGTTCTTATCCAATTTTCTATATACCGCTTGCTGATACCGAGCTTCTCAGCTCGTTCTAAGCGTTTATCGTAAATTCTAAGTCTTTCGTCATCATTGGGTTTTCTCAAATATAAGGTCTGGCCGATTGTTTCATCTCCGTAGGTATTGTAGTAGGTGCTTTTTCCATATATAAAGCGTTTCTTCTGACAAATCTTTAGAAGCTGATTAGGAGTGAAATAGGGTGTTTCATTAAAATCATCTATTGCAATATCAATTCGTCTTACTGAAAAATGATTGTAATTGTAGTAGAGGTTGTTCAAAAACTGTCTTTCGGACAGACTATTTGGATCTAATACCATATCTCTATAGAACTCGAGTGCCTGTCCTGACATGACAAGCATGTAGGACGACTCTTTCGCTCCATAGTAGATACGGATATTCCCATGATGAAGCTGGCTATCATAGTTATAGTATTTAAGGTTCCCTTTATTCTCAATAAATAGGTCATAGTCAAGAAATAGAATGTCTTCGATTATTTCTCTTGGCGAAAATTCAGTCTTATCAAACTGAATTTGAATCCAGTCAAATACAGAACGTAAATGTTCATTTTTTGCCATAGATTTTGATTCAACTTTTTGCTTAATTTTGCCACCCTTAAAATCTCCGAAACCCTTGGAAATACTGAATTCTTTCGATGGTACACCTAACTTGCAGAGGGTGGTGTTACTACACACCCTATCGGTCAAAAATGGTCCGTCCGCATCTACGCTCATTTTCGGCTTTCTGCCTCATGGCTCAGCCGAAAACTCGCTATTAGCCGAACCTATTTTTTGACCTCTTGTTAACAAACCCTAGTAAGCCGGTTTGCATCGACTCTTCAATATCTTGGATTTTCTTTTTTAGGTTGGAATTCTCAATTTTTATCAGTCGCATTTCTCGCTTAAATTCCTGTTTTAAGGCGCTCAGTTCATCGTAGAGCTCATCTATTACTTGGTTTAGGGATTCATGCTCATTGTCTGCTAGACTCCCAAATACGGCTTGTATAGCCTCTTTTAGACCTATTTCAAGTTTTAGTTTAGCTAACTTTTGAAATTGTCTAAGGTCTTCGTCTGTAAAATCATAGGCAACTGTATAACTTAATTGATGAGTTCTGGGATTTCTACTGATAGGAACTTTAATTTTCTTAAATTCCTTGCCACTTATCTCTTTAATCAGTTGAATCCAATTTTTAAGAGTAGAGGTAGAGTTTAGGCCAGAAATTTGATTGACTAACTCTTTATTGGTCATCTTTTTGTGAAACCTCCGAAATTTTCTTGTGCAACTGAAGAGTTTTCTGTGGTATAATTGTTACATAATATGTTTTGATCTTGGAACGAACGGCACATTTGTTTCAAGATTTTTTATTTTGTCGAATCTTACCTCCTTTATTAAAATTTTTTAAATCGACTACTAGTTACATACGCTTTTACCTCCTTTTATGCTATAATATTCTCAATGGAATATTCAATCTCAAAATAAATATTCCTTATGGAATAATTCTATTTTATACCGTTTGGAATATTTTGTCAAGCTAAAATATACGAATAAGAATATCTATAGGAGAATTATGTATACAGAGGATTATAAATTTTCAGAGAGGTTAAAAACTCTCAGAAAATCAAAAAAGTTAACTCAAGTACAAATATCGGAATTAATTGGAGTTCAACAAGGGACATATTCTCGGTGGGAGAATGGAACGTTAGAACCAGGATTAGAATTCGTTGTGAAATTGGCAAATATCTTTGGGACTACTACAGATTATTTGCTGGGACAAAAACCTTATTCAATTATCAGTAGTTTACCTCTAGAACAATTAGATCTTACCAATATTGCAAACTTTTCAAAGGATGAGTTTGATATTTTGAAACATTCAATAGCAGTTTCGGTGGCAAGAAATAAAATAAAGGCAACAGAACTAAAAGATAGAGTTATAGAAAAAAATCAGTTGTCAGAAAAAGATGCAGAACTTTTGAATAAGATTTTTGAAGAAGTTAAAACTTATTGGGAAAATTAGGAGGACGCTAGTCTTCAAAATTCCCTCCCAAAATGTGTCCAAAATATTGACAGAATTCTAGCTTTTCATTATAGTTCTTATGGAACTTTTTTTCTACAACAAAATAGGCTCCATAATATCCATAGGGGATTTACCCACTACAAATAGTATAGAGCCGGTTTTATTAATGTCCTGCATTTCCTAATAAGTTAACCATGACAACACCAATGATAATCAAAATTAAACCGATAATGCTATAAACATTTAGTGTTTCTTTGAAAATCATTACTGAGATAGAGGCTATCAAAACTAAACCGACAGCTGACCATGTTGCATAAGCTATTCCTACAGGAATTTTTTGCATTGCTAGTGATAAGAAATAGAAACAAACGCCATAGCTAAGTAGGGCAGAAACGGTTGGAATAGGCTTTGTAAAACCGTCTGATAATTTCAAAAGGTTAGTTCCCAATATCTCTCCTACAATGGCGATAAAAAGATAAAAGTATGACATGTCTTTAACCTCCTATATGTCATGTTTTTGCTCTAAGAGCTATTATAGCTATCCGTTTTTTATAAATCTTGGCACAAGTCATGAGAATTTGTAGTAAAACTGTGGCAGACACTTTTTCAGAACCAATAGCTGATAAGTTTAGTATATCATAAGATAAATTTTAAATAAAGTCTTGATTTATTTCAATGTCTTGCGTGGTCTCGATTTTACTGGTAAAATTACTTTTAAGAACTTTAAAAAAGAGGCTTCTATATTTGACAAAACAATGACTTGTTGTCCCGAATGTGGGCATCCTTTGGAGAAAAAATTTTTAAAAGATGAGGGAGATATTCCTTATTGTTCACAATGTGCGAGTTTTCGTTTTCCAGTCTTTAATACAGCAATTAGTGCGATTTTATTTAATGAAAAACATGATAAGATTCTCTTGATTAAGCAATATGACATGGCTGAGCATATTTTGCTAGCTGGTTATGTGTCTAATGATATTCACAACCAATTTCTACAATCATTAAAGGCAATTAATTTAGCCTCTCTTATTACGGATATGGGTAATAAAATTGCACAAAACTAGTCCAAAACTCTTTTTAATAAGGAGTATACTTTCTAGCATTTTATAGTTACTAAAAAGTATCTAAACTTTGGAAGTGATACTAAGTTTTAAAAAATATTATGGAAAAAAAGCTTATAAAATCAATATTTCTGAGATTTAAAACTAATAATATTAGACTCAAAATCCAGTGTCCGCAAGGACGTGCCGGTTCGACCCCGGCCGCCGGTATAGTATAGAGTTAAGGAACGTTGTAAATCTTCGTTCCTTTTTTATATTATTTTTGGTATAATAATAGTTATTCAAATTTTATTTAGATTATGAAAGTGTAGGGGAGTATGTCTTGTTCTATCGATTTATTAAAACATCGGTATTTGAAAAATATTAAAAAAAATGCTGAATTGTATGTCGGAATTGAGCTGGAATATCCAGTTGTAAATTTGGAAGGGGATGCTACAGATGTTGAAGTTATCAAACACTTATTCCGATATTTAGTTTTTTCTTTTGATTTAACTGTCGAAAAGGTTGATGATTTTGGGAATCCTATCCAGTTAGTAGATCCAGTTAGTCAAGATGCTATTTTATTTGAAGTTTCCTATACTACGATTGAGTTTGCATTTGGTAAGGCTGAAACAATACAAGAGGTTGAAGAACGTTTTAGTATTTATATGGAAGCAATCCAGAAGAAGTTAGCTGAATCAAATCATGCTATTGTTGGCTGTGGTATTCATCCCAACTGGGATAAAAATGATAATTGTCCAGTGGCTTACCCACGCTATCAGATGTTGATGGACTATTTGAATTTGAGTAGAAATGTGACTAAATCAGACTTACATCAATTCCCTGAATACGGAGCGTTTATTTGTGGGAGTCAGGTTCAGTTGGATGTTTCAAAGTCTAACTACTTACGAGTGATTAATGCTTTTACCCAAATTGAAGGGGCTAAGGCTTATTTATTTGCCAATTCTGAGTTTACAGGTGCGGATTGGGATACAAAAATCTCAAGAGATATTTTCTGGGAAGAATCGATGCATGGTATCTATCCAGAGAATGTTGGTGTCAATGCTAGGCTCTTTAAAGATGAGGATGATTTTTTTGATTATCTAGATCATTCTGCAATTTTTACTGCGGAACGTGATGGACAAACCTATTATTTTTATCCGATTCAGGCTAGGGACTATTTAGCTACACCTGAAATACAAGCATTTTCTCTTAATTGGGAAGAGGTTCTTATTTCCCCTCAAGAGAAAGATTTTGAAACTCATCGTAGCTATCAGTACCAAGACTTAACGACTCGCGGAACAGTTGAGTTTCGTAGTGTGTGTACTCAACCTCTAGATAGAACCTTCGCTTCAGCAGCTTTTCACTTGGGATTGTTGGTTAATTTAGATAAGTTAGAAGCTTACTTAAGTACAGCACCTTTTTTTACAGCATTTGGCCGAAATTATAAGTTTTTAAGGCGACAATTTTCTAAGAAAAAGCTTACAGATCAGGAAGAAACTGCAATTATAGAGTTTTCAAAAGACTTAGTCCTTTTAGCTGAGGAAGGACTGGAGATGCGAAATAAGCAAGAAATGACCTATTTACAGCCTTTGAAAGAAGAATTGAGCCTATAATTTCTCTTATAAAAGGAGAATTTTCTGAAAAATCATGATATAATGGATGAGACTATAGATAAAGGATAGAGAGTAATGACATTAGTTTATCAATCAACGCGTGATGCCAACAATACAGTAACTGCTAGCCAAGCAATTTTGCAAGGTTTGGCAACGGATGGTGGTTTGTTTACACCGGTTACTTATCCAAAGGTAGATTTGGACTTTGACAAATTGAAATATGCTTCTTATCAGGAAGTTGCTAAGATTGTTTTGTCAGCATTTTTAGATGACTTTACAGCTGAAGAGTTGGACTACTGTATCAACAATGCCTACGATAGCAAGTTTGATACTCCAGCTATCGCACCATTAGTGAAATTAGACGGGCAATACAATCTGGAGCTTTTCCATGGTTCAACAATTGCCTTTAAGGATATGGCCTTGTCTATCTTGCCATACTTTATGACGACTGCTGCTAAGAAACATGGTTTGGAAAATAAGATTGTCATCTTGACAGCGACATCTGGCGACACGGGGAAAGCTGCCATGGCAGGATTTGCAGATGTCCCTGGTACTGAGATTATCGTCTTTTATCCAAAGGATGGTGTCAGTAAGGTTCAAGAGTTGCAAATGACCACTCAGACTGGCGACAATACTCATGTTATCGCTATTGATGGTAACTTTGATGATGCCCAAACAAATGTGAAGCATATGTTTAACGATGTGGCCCTTCGTGAAAAGTTGGCTACCAATAAACTGCAATTTTCATCAGCAAACTCTATGAACATTGGTCGTTTGGTACCACAGATTGTTTATTATGTTTATGCCTACGCTCAGTTGGTCAAGTCTGGTGAGATTGTAGCTGGTGAACAGATCAACTTCACAGTACCAACAGGAAACTTTGGAAATATCTTGGCTGCCTTTTATGCTAAACAAATTGGTCTGCCAGTTGGCAAATTAATCTGTGCTTCGAATGACAATAATGTTTTAACTGACTTCTTTAAAACACGTATTTACGACAAGAAACGTGAGTTTAAGGTAACGACTAGTCCATCTATGGATATCTTGGTATCTTCAAACTTGGAGCGTTTGATTTTCCATCTTTTGGGGAATGATGCGGTTAAGACAGCTGAACTCATGAATGCCTTGAGTACACAAGGACAATATGAATTGACAGACTTTGATGCTGAGATTCTGGAACTCTTCGCAGCTGAATATGCGACTGAGGAAGAAACGGCAGCAGAAATCAAACGTGTTTATGATACAGATGCCTATATCGAGGACCCTCATACGGCGGTTGCCTCAGCTGTTTATAGAAAATACCAAGCGGCTACTGGCGATGCGACTAAGACAGTCATTGCTTCAACAGCTAGTCCATACAAGTTCCCAGTGGTTGCAGTAGAAGCTGTAACAGGAAAAGCAGGCTTGACAGACTTTGAAGCTTTGGCTCAATTACATGACATTTCAGGAGTGGCAGTGCCACCAGCGGTTGATGGCCTTGAAACAGCGCCAGTTCGTCATAAAACAACAGTGGCTGCTGTTGACATGCAAGCAGCGGTTGAAGCTTATTTAGGGCTTTAAGACAGAGGGAGTAAACTCGGTTGGGAAACCAACTGAGTTTCTTTTCATCAGGAGGAAGGATTGTTTAAGAAAAATAAAGACATTCTTAATATTGCCTTGCCAGCTATGGGCGAAAATTTTTTGCAGATGCTCATGGGGATGGTGGATAGTTACTTAGTAGCCCACTTGGGCTTGATAGCTATTTCGGGTGTATCAGTAGCTGGCAATATTATCACGATTTATCAGGCGATTTTCATAGCTCTGGGAGCTGCTATTTCCAGTGTTATTTCAAAGAGTTTAGGGGAGAAGAATCAGTCTAAGCTAGCCTACCATGTGACTGAGGCGTTGAAGATTACTTTACTAGTAAGTTTCCTTTTAGGAGCTTTGTCTATCTTCGCTGGGCAAGAGATGATAGGACTTTTGGGGACTGAACAGACTGTGGCCGAGAGTGGTGGACTGTATCTATCTTTGGTAGGTGGATCGATTGTTCTCTTAGGTTTAATGACTAGTCTGGGAGCTTTGATTCGTGCAACTCATAATCCACGTTTGCCCCTCTATGTGAGTCTTTTATCAAATGCCTTGAATATTCTTTTTTCAAGTCTAGCTATTTTTGTTCTGGATATGGGGATAGCTGGTGTTGCTTGGGGGACAATTCTGTCTCGTTTGGTAGGTCTTGTGATTTTATGGTCGCAATTAAAGTTGCCTTTTGAGAAACCGACTTTTGGTTTAGATAAGGAACTATTGACCTTAGCTTTTCCAGCAGCTGGAGAGCGGCTTATGATGCGGGCTGGAGATGTCGTAATCATTGCCTTGGTTGTTTCTTTTGGAACGGAGGTGGTGGCTGGAAATGCAGTCGGAGAAGTCTTGACCCAGTTTAACTATATGCCTGCTTTTGGAGTTGCTACAGCAACGGTCATGCTGGTAGCTCGAGCAGTTGGAGAGGATAATTGGAAAAGAGTAGCTAGTTTGAGCAAGCAAACCTTTTGGCTTTCTCTGGTCCTCATGTTACCCTTGACCTTCAGTATCTATGCTTTGGGTATACCACTGACTCATCTCTATACGACTGATTCTCTAGCGGTGGAGGCTAGTGTTCTAGTGACACTTTTTTCACTACTTGGTACTCCTATGACGATAGGAACAGTCATCTATACAGCAGTCTGGCAGGGTTTGGGCAATGCTCGGCTTCCCTTTTATGCGACAAGTATAGGAATGTGGTGTATCCGCATTGGAACAGGATATCTGATGGGGATTGTGCTTGGTTGGGGCTTGCCTGGTATTTGGGCCGGAACCCTTTTGGATAATGGTTTTCGTTGGTTATTTCTACGTTACCGTTACCAGCGTTATATGAGCTTGAAAGGATAGGAAATGCAAAAAACAGCTTTTATTTGGGATTTAGACGGGACTTTATTGGACTCTTATGAAGCGATTTTATCAGGGATTGAGGAGACCTATGCTCAATTTTCTATTCCTTATGATAAGGAGAAGGTGAGAGAGTTTATTCTCAAGTTTTCTGTGCAGGATTTGCTGGAGAAAGTTGCGGAAGAGAGAAAACTGGATGTGGAAGTACTAAATCAGGTGCGTGCCCAGAGTCTGGCTGAAAAAAATGCCCAGGTAGTTTTGATGCCAGGTGCGCGTGATGTGCTAGCTTGGGCAGAGGAATCAGGAATTCAGCAGTTTGTTTACACTCATAAGGGAGACAATGCTCTTACCATTCTCAGAGATTTGGATTTGGAATCTTATTTTACAGAGATTTTAACAAGTCAGAGTGGCTTTGCGCGTAAACCTAGTTCAGAAGCGGCTACCTATCTGATAGACAAGCATCAGTTGAATCCTGACAATACTTATTATATAGGGGATCGGACTCTGGATGTGGAATTTGCCCAGAATAGTGGGATTCAAAGCCTCAACTTTTTAGAGTCGACTTATGAAGGTAATCACAGGATTCAAGCGTTAGCAGATATTTCCCGTATTTTTGAGGCTGAGCAATAAAAAGATTGTGTCAGTTTTGTGACAGAGACCTAACAAACTATTTCAAGTAACTGAGTTTGTTACAAGGAATAGACAGTTCTATTAAATAGGCCCGAGAGGGCTTTTTTTCTGCATTTTTTGTGTTATGATAGACAGGTACTCATTTGAAAGGAATTTGAAAGAATGAAGAAAAGAATATTATTAGCCTCAACAGTAGCCTTGTCATTTGCCCCAGTATTGGCAACTCAAGCAGAAGAAGTTCTTTGGACTGCACGTAGTGTTGAGCAAATCCAAAACGATTTGACTAAAACGGACAACAAAACAAGTTATACCGTTCAGTATGGTGATACTTTAAGCACCATTGCAGAAGCCTTGGGCGTAGATGTCACAGTTCTTGCGAATTTGAATAAAATCACTAATATGGACTTGATTTTCCCAGAAACTGTTTTGACAACGACTGTCAATGAAGCTGAAGAAGTAACAGAAGTTGAAATCCAAACACCTCAAGCAGACTCTAGTGAAGAAGTGACAACTGCGACAGCAGATTTGACAACCAATCAAGTGACCGTAGATGATCAAACTGTTCAAGTTGCAGATTTTTCTCAACCAATTGCAGAAGCTCCAAAAGCGGTAGAAACTACAAGTACAAAAGAAGTAGCAACAAGTTCAGAAGTTGCAGAGACAGTGACTGCTGCAGAAGACGTGGCACCATCTACAGACTCTTCTACGTCAGCGGAGCAAACAGTCGAAACAACCAGTCCAGTTGAAGAATCAGCTCCTCAGGCAACGACTCTAGCTGAGAAAGAGGAAACTCAAGCAAACCCACAAGCTGCTTCAACAGTGGAACCAATTACAACTCCAGTAGAAGAAAAAGCAACAGAAACAACTGCACCAAGTTCAGAAGAAGCAAAAGAAGAATCATCAAGTAGAGCATCATCAAGTGAAGATACACCAGCAGTTTCTACTTATCAACCGGAAGAGACAAAAACAGCTTCAACAACTTACGCGGCTCCAGCTGCACCTGATTATGCTGGACTTGCAGTAGCAAAATCTGAAAATGCAGGCCTTCAACCACAAACGGCTGCCTTTAAAGAAGAAATTGCTAACTTGTTTGGCATCACATCCTTTAGTGGTTACCGTCCAGGAGATAGTGGAGATCACGGAAAAGGTTTGGCTATCGACTTTATGGTACCAGAAGGTTCAGAACTAGGGGATAAGATTGCGGAATACGCTATTCAAAATATGGCTAGTCGTGGTATTAGTTATATCATCTGGAAACAACGTTTCTATGCTTCATTCGATAGCAAATATGGACCAGCTAATACTTGGAATTCAATGCCAGACCGTGGTAGCGTGACAGAGAATCACTATGATCACGTTCACGTTTCAATGAATGGATAAGCCAGACTTGGTAATATCATTTTGACGAATGAGATCTAGCTTTCGTGATAGGAAGCGAGTCTCGTTCGTTTTTTTCTTTGTCATACTCTTCGAAAATCTCTTCAAACCACGTCAGTTTTATCTGCAACCTCAAAGCTGTGCTTTGAGCAACCTGCGGCTAGCTTCCTAGTTTGCCCTTTGATTTTCATTGAGTATCAATATGAATGGAGAATGGGAAGTTAGCATTTTGTAATGAGTTAAGCAAAATTCTTGCAATCTATTTTACTTTATATTAGAGTTGATTAGTCAACTATTGATAAATCAAGAAAAAAGAGGAAGAAATGCTAGAGATTCAAGATCTACTTTATCAACTCCGCTTGTCTGAGCAAGCGAGTACGCAATTGTTTGAAAAAAGACTTGGGATTAGTTTGACACGGTATCAGATGTTACTTTTTTTGCTGGAGAATTCTCCCTGTAATCAGATGGCGGTTCAGGAGCGTTTGAAAATTGATCAAGCTGCTTTAACCCGGCATTTTAAGATTTTAGAAAAGGAAGGTTTGGTGGAGCGTCATCGTAATCCTGAAAATCAGCGGGAAGTGTTGGTGGAGGCTACGAAGTATGCCAAGGAGCAGTTAGTGGTGAATCCCCCTCTGCAGCATATCAAGGTTAAAGAAGCGATGGAAAGTATCTTAACAGAGTTTGAGAGAACAGAGCTCAACCGTTTATTAAATAAATTGGTTTTGGGTATTGAAAATATAGAAATTTAAGGAGAAATAGATGTCAATTATTACAATCATTTTAGCAACGATTGTTGCTTTGGAGCATTTTTACATTTTTTATTTGGAAAGTATTGCAACGCAATCAGATGCGACTAGTCGTGTCTTTAACATGGACAAGGAAGAACTGGCTCGTCCGTCAGTAAGTTCATCGTTTAAAAATCAAGGGATTTATAATGCTTTGCTAGGAGTCTTTCTCTTGTATGGAATTTATTTCTCACAGAATTTAGAAATTGTGACTATTTTTGTTTTATTTGTGATTGGTGCTGCGGCTTATGGCTCTCTCTCAGCAGATAAAAAAATTATTTTAAAGCAAGGCGGACCAGCTATTTTGACCTTGATTAGTATTTTTCTCTTTAAATAAGTTCAAAGGTCAATCTTAGTCTCTCTAGTCATTTTCACTCCAGAATAAGGGAAATATGTTATACTTGTTTTTAAGAAAAAAGTCTCATTGAATTTGTTTTGAGGAGTTAGAAATGAAAGTATTAGTGACAGGTTTTGAGCCCTTTGGAGGGGAAAAGGTCAATCCAGCCTTGGAGGCTGTTAAAGGTTTACCAGTTGAAATCCATGGTGCTGAGGTCCGTTGGTTAGAAGTGCCAACAGTCTTTCACAAATCGGCTCAAGTATTGGAAGAAGAGATGAACCGCTATCAACCTGACTTTGTCCTTTGTATCGGCCAAGCAGGTGGAAGAAGTAGTTTGACACCTGAGCGAGTAGCCATTAATCAAGACGATGCACGCATTCCTGATAACGAAGGTAATCAGCCGATTGATCTTCCCATTCGAGCGGATGGTGCTTCGGCCTACTTTAGTAGTCTGCCGATTAAAGCGATGGTCCAAGCTATAAAAAAAGAGGGCTTGCCGGCCTCTGTTTCCAATACGGCAGGGACTTTTGTCTGCAATCATTTGATGTATCAGGCTCTCTACTTGGTAGAAAAGAAATTTCCACATGTTAAGGCAGGTTTTATGCACATTCCTTATATGATGGAACAGGTGGTGAATCGACCGACTACTCCAGCTATGAGTTTAGTGGACATTAGGCGAGGGATAGAAGCAGCAATCGGAGCCATGATAGAATATGGAGATGAGGACCTCAAGTTGGTAGGCGGAGAAACTCATTGATAGAAAAAAGCTTGAGGGGCCACCTTCAAGCTTTTGGACGTTTTCGAGCCAGTACTGCTCGGTAAAAAATTATTTTATTGATTTGAATGTAGGGTAGGAGTGAGAAACTAGCAATTCCAAAGGTAATCCAATTGAGGAAATACCAAGGAAGGAGTTGTAAGTCTAGGACAAAGCGCTGAAATTTGTAGCCTTTCATCAGGAAACGGCTGGTTTTTAGGATTTGTCCTGGTTTGGCTTGTCCTAAATCTAGAGTATCACAGAGGAGAAATTCTACCTGTGAATAAGCATAATATTGTGGAATATAGAGACTATTTCCGACAATCATCAAGAGGATACTTGCTAGAAAGTAAAGACCAAAGGTCATGAGGAAACGCTCAGTTTCAACTGACGTGAGATCCAGATTGGGAAACTCAGGATGGAGAGCAACGAATTTCTTGGCTAAAAAGCTACTGTAAAAGAGAAAGTAAATTCCGAGTAAACTAGGAATGCTCCATAAGAAGAGATAGAAGCGTTTGAGAAGGAGAGTCAAAAAGGTTTGTGAAAAGTACTCTTCGTTAAAGAGAGTGAGACTATTTTTGACTGATAGTTCTGTATCTGGATTCTTGATGAGTTTCAGAGTTGTATAAACTGAACTAGTTAGAAGAATAGCTTCTATAAAGGAGACTAATAGTGGGAAAAGGTAGGCTTGGGATACATGACCAAACACGTTTAAAAAGGGTTGTTCTAAAACACTCTCGTTGATGCGCTCTAAGGGATTGAGGAAGCCAGACAAAATGACTAGCATGCTAGGTAAGAGATAGACGAGAAAGAGGCGGGGATTTTCAGCTTGAAATTGTCTAGCCTGCAGACGAATGTTTTTTAAATCAATTTTTGGGTATTTCATTCTCTCATTATACCATAGTTCTTATAGATAGTTCGTGACAGTTCCAGCTTTTTTTGATAAAATCATACAGTATGCCCTTGGGCACAAAGTATGAACTGGGACTGTCTTTCCCAGCTTCGGAGGTAAAAAATGTCAGATTCACCAATCAAATACCGTTTGATTAAGAAAGAAAAACACACAGGAGCTCGTCTGGGAGAAATCATCACTCCCCACGGTACCTTCCCGACACCTATGTTTATGCCAGTTGGGACACAAGCCACTGTCAAAACTCAGTCGCCTGAAGAATTGAAGGAGATGGGTTCGGGAATTATCCTGTCAAACACTTATCATCTCTGGCTTCGTCCAGGAGATGAACTCATCGCACGCGCAGGTGGACTTCATAAGTTCATGAATTGGGATCAGCCAATTTTGACGGATAGTGGTGGTTTTCAGGTTTATTCCTTAGCAGATAGTCGCAATATCACAGAAGAAGGGGTAACTTTTAAAAACCATCTCAATGGTTCTAAGATGTTCTTGTCCCCAGAAAAAGCCATTTCTATTCAGAACAATCTGGGTTCAGACATCATGATGTCCTTTGACGAATGTCCCCAGTTTTATCAACCATACGACTACGTTAAGAAATCAATCGAGCGTACCAGTCGTTGGGCTGAGCGTGGTTTGAAGGCTCATCGTCGTCCACATGACCAAGGTTTGTTTGGAATTGTGCAGGGGGCAGGATTTGAAGACCTGCGTCGCCAATCAGCTCATGACCTTGTCAGCATGGATTTCCCAGGCTATTCTATAGGTGGTTTGGCAGTGGGAGAAACCCACGAAGAGATGAATGAGGTCTTGGACTTTACAACTCAACTGCTGCCTGAAAACAAACCTCGCTATTTGATGGGTGTGGGAGCACCAGATAGCTTGATTGATGGTGTGATTCGTGGGGTGGATATGTTTGACTGTGTCTTGCCGACTCGTATTGCTCGTAACGGAACTTGTATGACCAGTCAGGGGCGTTTGGTTGTCAAGAATGCCCAGTTTGCTGAGGACTTTACGCCACTGGATCCTGAGTGTGATTGTTACACATGTAAGAACTATACACGCGCTTATCTTCGTCACCTGCTCAAGGCTGATGAAACCTTTGGTATCCGTTTGACGAGTTATCACAATCTTTATTTCTTGCTTAACCTGATGAAGCAAGTACGACAAGCCATCATGGATGACAATCTCTTGGAATTCCGTGAGTATTTTGTTGAAAAATATGGCTATAATAAGTCAGGCCGTAATTTTTAAACTGGAATTGATATAAGCTAAAAATCCTAAGTTTTCTCTTGGGATTTTTCTTCTTTTTTTGATAGAATAAAGTGTATAATGAAAGGGAGAATAAACTCGTATGCGTATTAAATGGTTTTCCTTGATTAGGATTACAGGTTTACTTTTGGTACTCTTGTATCATTTCTTTCAGACAATCTTTCCTGGAGGATTTTTCGGGGTAGATGTCTTTTTCACATTTTCAGGCTTTCTGATTACGGCTCTACTTATCGAAGAATTTTCTAAAAATCATGAAATTGATTTGGTTGGATTTTTTAGGAGACGCTTTTATCGGATTGTGCCACCTGTGGTTTTGATGGTCTTGGTGACCATGCCCTTTACCTTTCTAGTTCGGCAAGATTATGTGGCTGGAATTGGGGGTCAGATTGCGGGTGTCTTAGGCTTCATGACCAACTTCTATGAAATCCTAACAGGTGGGAGTTATGAATCTCAGTTCATTCCTCATTTGTTTGTTCATAATTGGAGCTTGGCTGTTGAGGTTCACTACTATATCCTCTGGGGATTGGCAGTTTGGTTCTTATCTAAACAGTCCAGATCAAATGGTCAGTTGAGAGGAATGGTCTTTCTCTTATCTGCTGTTGCCTTCTTGATCAGCTTCTTCTCCATGTTTATTGGTAGTTTTCTAGTAACCTCTTATTCCTCTGTTTACTTCTCCAGTTTAACTCATGTCTATCCATTCTTTTTGGGAAGTGTGTTAGCAACTATCGTAGGCGTTCGTCAGACAACTTCTTTAGTTAAGCAGTTGGATAAAATCTGGGATTTACGCAAGACCCTTTTAGTTTTTGGAGGAGGTTTTGGCTTCTTACTCATTTTGACTTTCTTTGTCAAATTTACCTATCCCTTTGCCTATCTTATGGGCTTCTTGCTTGCCAGCCTTGCAGCCCTTGCTATGATTCTGGCGGCGCGTGTCTTACATGAAAAGACTCCTAACATGCAGGAGCCAAAGATTATCAGCTTTTTAGCGGATACTAGCTATGCGGTTTATCTTTTCCATTGGCCTTTCTATATCATTTTTTCACAGTTGACATCAAATCTTCTTGCTGTGTTATTAACTTTGATTTTTTCTTATGGATTCGCCAGCCTATCATTTTATGTGTTGGAACCTTGGATTGCAGGAAAGGACACACCTATTATACAAACCCTTCGTCCCCTGCCTCATATTCATACAATCCTTGCAGCAAGTACTGGAATTTTGGTCTTCATTGTCTTCTTAGTAACTCTGTTGGCACCACAAGTGGGAGCTTTTGAGACAGACTTAACTGTCAATGGCTTGAAGCAAGCCGCGACAAATATTAACCAGACCAAGGTAATGACAGAACGAGCAGAAGCTGATAGTTTAGGAATTGCTGAGGGCACTATGTTAATTGGTGACTCGGTGGCCTTAAGGGCAAATACAGCCTTGCAGACAGCCCTTCCTGGAGCACAGATTAATGCACAGGTCAGCAGAACAACTAAGACTGCCAATGAAATCATGCTCAACAATAGCCAGAATAAATTTCTACCAAAGATGGTGGTGATTGCAACTGGGGTAAATAATCCTGAAAATTACAAGGAAGACTGGGATAGTATCGTGAAAAATCTTCCTAAGGGCCACCATATGGTTTTGGTGACTCCTTATGAAGGAGATAAGACAAAAGAGACCTATGCAATCGTTGAGAAGGCGGCTGCCTATATGAGAGAATTGGCAGAGAAGACTCCTTACATCACAATAGCAGATTGGAATCAAGCTGCTAAAGAGCATCCAGAGATCTGGACTGGGACAGACCAAGTCCATTTTGGAAGTGACAATAGTAAAATTGAAGCAGGAGCTAAATTGTATGCAGATACCATTGCTGCAGCCTTGCAAACAGCTCAAGACAAGCCGGTCAAATCAAAATAACTTGTATTTAAAAGAAAAGAGTTGGAAAAATCCAGCTCTTTTAAAATATCTCTAGAAAATAGGTCTATACCATTTACAAATGAATCAGAAAGGTTTATAATGTAATTGACATAATAAATATCAAAAGTAATCTTTTAAGGAGGTCATTATTATGCCTAATTACGTTAAAGCGGATCAGTTTTTCTATCCATTTGGCATTCGTCGCGGTGGGTACTTAGAACTTGTTGATGGCAAATTTGGGAAACATGTGGATCAAATTCCTGAAGGAGCAGAGGTTCTTGACTATACTGGTTATAGCATTGCACCAGGTCTTGTGGATACTCATATTCATGGATATGCAGGTGTAGATGTGATGGACAACAACATTGAAGGTACATTGCATACTATGAGTGAAGGACTTCTTAGTACCGGTGTTACCAGTTTCTTGCCCACAACTTTAACAGCCACTTATGAGCAATTGCTTGCAGTCACTGAAAATCTTGGAAACCATTATAAAGAAGCTACAGGTGCTAAGATTCGTGGAATTTATTATGAAGGTCCATATTTCACAGAAACTTTTAAGGGGGCACAAAATCCAACTTATATGAGAGACCCGGGTGTTGAGGAGTTTCATTCTTGGCAGGATGCTGCAAAAGGGATGCTAAATAAAATCGCTATTGCACCAGAACGTGATGGGGTGGAAGATTTTGTACGTACTATTACAGGTGAAGGTGTGACAGTTGCACTTGGACACTCAGATGCGACATTTGAACAAGCTAAGAAGGCAGTTGATGCTGGAGCTAGTGTATGGGTACATGCCTATAATGGGATGCGTGGTTTAACACACCGCGAACTAGGTATGGTAGGAGCTATGTATGAGCTCCCACATACTTACGCAGAATTGATCTGTGATGGTTATCACGTAGATCCAAAAGCTTGTGAGATTTTACTTAAGCAAAAGGGGACAGAAAACATCGCTCTTATTACGGACTGTATGACAGCTGGTGGGCTTGAAGACGGTGACTATATGTTGGGAGAATTCCCTGTTGTAGTAGCAAATGGAACTGCACGTCTCAAATCTACTGGTAATTTGGCAGGTTCTATTCTCAAACTTAAAGATGGTATGAGAAATGTTGTCGAATGGGGAATTGCGAATCCGCATGAAGCGGTCATGATGGCCAGCCTTAACCCAGCTAAATCTGTTAATATTGACGATGTCTGTGGACAAATTCGTGAAGGTTATGATGCTGACTTTATCGTACTAGATAAAGATTTGGAATTGGTAGCAACCTATCTAGATGGCGTGAAACGTTATCAAGCATAAGAGAGAAAGCAGGAGTTAGATACTAGCTTCTGCTTTTTTATGCAGGGTACTTTACTGGTAAATAAAAAAGTTAAGAAAATCACAAAAAGACTTGAATAAGCAAATGAAAAGGCTTACAATTATATTATAAATAGTACAAATAAAAAAACGGAGGAAAGCTTTATGAAAGCCTATACTTATGTTAAACCAGGACTTGCTTCTTTTGTTGATGTAGACAAACCAGTTATTCGCAAGCCAACAGACGCTATTGTGCGTATCGTAAAAACTACTATTTGTGGAACAGACCTCCATATTATCAAAGGGGATGTTCCTGCTTGCCAAAGTGGTACCATTCTTGGTCACGAAGGGATTGGGATTGTTGAAGAAGTTGGAGAAGGAGTTTCGAATTTCAAAAAAGGCGACAAGGTCTTGATTTCTTGTGTCTGTGCCTGTGGTAAATGCTACTACTGTAAAAAAGGAATTTATGCCCACTGTGAAGACGAAGGGGGTTGGATTTTCGGTCACTTGATTGATGGTATGCAGGCCGAATATTTACGTGTCCCTCATGCAGATAACACTCTTTACCACACTCCAGAAGACTTGTCAGATGAAGCCTTGGTTATGCTATCAGACATTCTGCCTACTGGATATGAAATTGGTGTCTTGAAAGGGAAAGTAGAACCTGGTTGTAGCGTAGCCATTATTGGTTCAGGTCCAGTTGGATTGGCTGCTCTTTTGACAGCTCAGTTCTATTCACCGGCTAAATTGATTATGGTGGACTTAGACGATAACCGTTTGGAAACTGCTTTATCATTCGGTGCGACTCATAAGGTTAATTCCTCAGACCCTGAAAAAGCCATTAAAGAAATTTATGATTTGACAGATGGCCGTGGTGTAGATGTCGCTATCGAAGCTGTTGGTATTCCTGCAACATTTGATTTCTGTCAAAAGATTATCGGTGTAGACGGAACAGTTGCCAACTGTGGTGTACATGGTAAACCAGTTGAATTCGATTTGGACAAACTTTGGATTCGCAACATCAATGTAACAACTGGTTTGGTATCTACAAATACCACTCCGCAATTGTTGAAAGCACTTGAAAGTCATAAGATTGAACCAGAAAAATTGGTAACTCATTATTTCAAACTAAGTGAAATTGAAAAAGCCTATGAAGTCTTCGGTAAGGCAGCAGACCACCATGCCATTAAGGTCATTATCGAAAATGATATCTCAGAAGCTTAAGAAGTAAAAAGTTTTATCATATAAGTAAATAGAAATTCAGTCATCATCAGATGGCTGGATTTTTATCAAAAAAGTCAAGAAATGAGCATATTTCTTTCCTTGTTTGGCGGAATTGGTTATAATATACGGTACAAAGGAATGAATGAATATGTATCGTGTTATAGAAATGTACGGAGATTTTGAACCTTGGTGGTTTATAGAAGGTTGGGAAGAAGATATTGTAGCTAGTAAGAAATTTGATCAGTATTATGACGCTCTCAAATACTACAAGACTTGCTGGTTTAGATTGGAACAAGAATCCCCTCTTTATAAAAGTAGAAGTGACTTAATGACTATTTTTTGGGATCCAGAAGACCAACGCTGGTGTGATGAATGTGATGAGTATTTACAACAATACCATTCTTTAGCTCTTTTGCAGGATGAGCAGGTTATCCCAGATGAAAAATTACGTCCAGGCTATGAAAAACAAACAGGTAAGGAAAGGCACCGTTCTTGCCGTATGAAATTAAGATAGAGAAAAAGTAACTTTTTTGGAGTTGCTTTTTTTTATTTTCCCAAATCTTTGCGAATAGTATAGGTGAGGAGGTAAGTATGGTTCAAGAAATTGCACAAGAAATCATTCGTTCGGCTCGGAAAAAAGGGGCGCAAGACATTTATTTTGTCCCCAAGTTAGACGCCTATGAGCTTCATATGAGGGTCGGAGACGAGCGCTGTAAAATCGGTTCTTATGATTTTGAAAAGTTTGTGGCCGTCATCAGTCACTTTAAGTTTGTGGCGGGTATGAATGTTGGAGAAAAGCGACGTAGTCAACTTGGTTCCTGTGATTATGAATATGACCAGAAGATGGCGTCCCTACGTTTATCTACTGTAGGCGATTATCGAGGGCATGAGAGTTTAGTTATTCGCTTGTTGCATGATGAGGAGCAGGATTTGCATTTTTGGTTTCAGGATATTGGAGAACTGGGTAAGCAGTACAGGCAACGTGGTCTCTATCTCTTTGCTGGCCCAGTCGGCAGTGGCAAGACAACCTTAATGCATGAATTAGCTAAGTCCCTTTTTAAGGGGCAACAGGTTATGTCCATCGAAGATCCTGTCGAAATCAAGCAGGACGACATGCTCCAATTACAGTTGAATGAGGCGATTGGGCTGACCTATGAAAATCTAATCAAACTTTCTTTGCGTCATCGACCAGACCTCTTGATTATCGGAGAAATTCGTGACAGCGAGACGGCGCGTGCAGTGGTCAGAGCTAGTTTGACAGGTGCGACAGTCTTTTCAACCATTCATGCCAAGAGTATCCGAGGTGTTTATGAGCGCCTGCTGGAGTTGGGTGTGAGTGAGGAGGAATTGGCAGTCGTTCTGCAAGGAGTCTGCTATCAAAGATTAATCGGGGGAGGAGGAATCGTTGACTTTGCAAACAAAGACTATCAAGAACACCAGTCAACTAGCTGGAATGAACAGATTGACCAGCTTCTTAAAGATGGACATATCACAAGTCTTCAGGCTGAAACGGAAAAAATTAGCTACAGCTAAGCAAAAAAATATCATCACCTTATTTAATAATCTCTTTTCCAGCGGTTTTCATCTGGTGGATACCATCTCCTTTTTAGATAGGAGTGCATTATTGGACAAGCAGTGTGTGACCCAGATGCGCACGGGCTTGTCTCAGGGGAAATCATTCTCAGAAATGATGGAAAGTTTGGGATTTTCAAGTGCCATTGTCACTCAGTTATCCCTAGCGGAAGTCCATGGAAATCTTCACCTGAGTTTAGGAAAGATAGAAGAGTATCTAGACAATCTGGCCAAGGTCAAGAAAAAATTAATTGAAGTAGCGACCTATCCTTTGATTTTGCTGGGTTTTCTTATCTTAATTATGCTGGGACTGCGTAATTACCTACTACCACAATTGGATAGTAGCAATATTGCTACTCAAATTATCGGCAATCTGCCACAAATTTTTCTAGGCATGGTAGGGTTTATTTCCATACTTGCCCTTTTATCACTAACTTTTTATAAAAGAAGTTCTAAGATGCGCGTCTTTTCTATCTTAGCACGCATTCCTTTTCTTGGAATCTTTGTGCAGACCTATTTGACAGCCTATTATGCGCGTGAATGGGGGAATATGATTTCGCAGGGAATGGAGCTGACGCAGATTTTTCAAATCATGCAGGAACAAGGTTCCCAGCTCTTTAAAGAAATCGGTCAAGATCTGGCTCAAGCCCTGCAAAATGGTCGAGAATTTTCTCAGACGATAGGAACCTATCCTTTCTTTAAGAAGGAGTTGAGTCTCATCATCGAGTATGGGGAAGTCAAGTCCAAGCTGGGTAGTGAGTTGGAAATCTATGCTGAAAAAACTTGGGAGGCCTTTTTTACCCGAGTCAACCGCACCATGAATTTGGTGCAGCCGCTAGTTTTTATCTTTGTGGCTCTGATTATCGTTTTACTTTATGCGGCAATGCTCATGCCCATGTATCAAAATATGGAGGTAAATTTTTAAAATGAAAAAAATGATGACATTCTTGAAAAAAGCGAAAGTGAAGGCTTTCACGCTTGTGGAGATGTTGGTGGTCTTGCTCATCATCAGCGTGCTTCTCTTGCTCTTTGTACCTAATCTGACCAAGCAAAAAGAAGCAGTCAACGACAAAGGAAAAGCTGCTGTTGTTAAGGTGGTGGAAAGCCAGGCAGAGCTTTATAGCTTGGATAAAAATGAAGATGCTAGCCTAAGCAAGTTACAAGCAGATGGGCGAATCACAGAAGAACAGGCTAAAGCTTATAAAGAATACCATGCTAAACAAAATACTAGTCAAACCGTTAAAGATTAAAGCCTTTACCATGCTGGAAAGTCTCTTGGTTTTGGGACTTGTGAGTATCCTTGCCTTGAGCTTGTCCGGCTCTGTCCAGTCCACTTTTGCGGCGGTAGGGGAGCAGATTTTCTTTATGGAGTTTGAAGAACTCTATCGGGAAACTCAAAAACGCAGTGTAGCTAGTCAGCAAAAGACAAGTTTGAGCATAGACGGAAAGACCATTAGCAATGGCAGTCAAAAGCTGACAGTTCCTAAAGGAATTCAGGCACCATCGGGACAAAGTATCACATTTGACCGAGCTGGGGGCAATTCGTCCCTGACAAAGGTTGAATTTCAGACCAGTAAAGGAGCGATTCGTTATCAATTATATCTAGGAAATGGAAAAATTAAACGCATTAAGGAAACAAAAAATTAGGGCAGTGATTTTACTGGAAGCAGTAGTTGCTCTAGCTATCTTTGCCAGCATTGCGACCCTCCTTTTGGGACAAATTCAAAAAAATAGGCGAGAAGAAGCAAAGATCTTGCAAAAGGAAGAAGGCTTGAGAGTAGCTAAGATGGCTCTGCAGACAGGTCAAAATCAGGTAAACATAAACGGAGTTGAGATTCAGGTGTTTTCTAGTGAAAAGGGATTGGAGGTCTACCATGGTTCAGAACAGTTGTTGGCTATCAAAGAGCCATAAAATCAAGGCTTTTACCCTGTTAGAATCCCTGATTGCCCTCATTGTCATCAGTGGAAGCTTACTTCTCTTTCAAGCCATGAGTCAGCTCCTCGTTTCAGAAGTTCGCTACCAGCAGCAAAGCGAGCAAAAAGAGTGGCTCTTGTTTGTGGACCAGCTGGAGGCAGAATTAGACCGTTCGCAATTCGAAAAAGTGGAGGGCAATCGCCTCTATATGAAGCAGGATGGCAAGGAAATTGCGATAGGTAAGTCAAAATCGGATGATTTTCGAAAAACTGATGCCAGTGGACGAGGATATCAGCCTATGATTTATGGACTCAAATCTGCGCAGATTACAGAGGACAATCAGTTGGTGCGTTTTCATTTCCAGTTCCAAAAAGGCTTAGAAAGGGAGTTCATCTATCGTGTGGAAAAAGAAAAAAGTTAAGGCAGGTGTTCTCATCTATGCAGTCACTATGGCAGCCATCTTTAGTCTTTTGTTACAATTTTACTTGAACCGACAAGTCGCCCACTATCAAAACTACGCTTTAAATAAAGAAAAGCTGGTCGCTTTTGCCATGGCTAAACGAACCAAAGATAAGGTTGAGCAAGAAAGTGGGGAACAGGCCTTTAATCTGGGTCAGGTGAGCTATCAAAATAAGAAAACAAGCTTGGTGACGACGGTTCGTACGCCTAAGAGTCAATATGAGTTTCTGTTTCCTTCAGTCAAAATCAAAGAAGAGAAAACAGATAAAAAGGAAGAGGTAGTGACTGATTCAAGTAATCAAGCAGAGAAGAAAAAATTAGAAGAGAAGGTTGAAAAGAAAGAGAATTCCTAGCCAATCAAGCTACTTTGTGTTAAACTAAAAGCATGAAACATGATTTTAACCACAAAGCAGAAACTTTCGATTCCCCTAAAAATATTTTCCTTGCAAACTTGGTATATCAAGCAGTCGAGAAACAGCTTGATGCTCCATCAGACAAAGAAATTTTGGATTTCGGTGGAGGGACGGGTCTGTTAACCTTGCCCCTAGCCAAGCAGGTCAAGTCTGTAACATTGGTGGATATTTCGGAGAAAATGCTGGAGCAAGCTCGTTTGAAAGCGGAGCAGCAAGACATCAAGAATATCCAGTTTTTGGAGCAAGATTTACTGGCAAATCCCTTGGAGCAAGAGTTTGATCTCGTTGTTGTTTGTCGTGTTCTTCATCATATGCCTGATTTGGATGCGGCTCTCTCACTGTTTCATCAACATTTGAAGGAAGATGGACAACTCCTACTTGCTGATTTTACCAAGACAGAAGCTAACCATCATGGATTTGAATTGGTTGAACTGGAAAACAGGCTAGCCCAGTTTGGTTTTTCATCTGTGCATAGTCAGACCCTCTATAGCGCTGAAGACCTGTTTCAAGGAAATTACTCAGAACTCTTTTTAACAGTAGCCCAAAAATCACTCGCCTAGTCAGGGAGTGATTTTTCTATAAGGATGGAAAAAAGAAGGGAAATTTGGTAAGATAGGAATATGGATTTTGAAAAAATTGAACAAGCTTATACCTATTTACTAGAGAATGTCCAAGTCATTCAAAGTGATTTGGCGACCAACTTTTATGACGCCCTGGTGGAGCAAAACAGCATTTATCTGGATGGTGAAACTGAGCTAAATCAGGTAAAAGATAACAATCAAGCCCTTAAGCGTTTAGCACTACGCAAAGAAGAATGGCTCAAGACCTACCAGTTTCTCTTGATGAAGGCTGGGCAAACAGAACCCTTGCAGGCTAATCACCAGTTTACACCGGATGCTATTGCCTTACTTTTGGTGTTTATTGTGGAAGAGTTGTTTAAAGAGGAGGAAATTACTATCCTCGAAATGGGTTCTGGGATGGGAATTCTAGGCGCTACTTTCTTGACCTCGCTTGATAAAAAGGTGGATTACTTGGGAATGGAAGTGGATGATTTGTTGATTGATTTGGCAGCTAGCATGGCAGATGTAATTGGTTTGCAGGCTGGCTTTGTCCAAGGAGATGCCGTTCGTCCACAAATGCTCAAAGAAAGCGATGTGGTCATCAGCGACTTGCCTGTTGGCTATTATCCTGATGATGCCGTTGCGTCGCGCCATCAAGTTGCTTCTGGTCAAGAACATACTTACGCCCATCACTTGCTCATGGAACAAGGACTTAAGTACCTCAAGTCAGATGGATACGCTATTTTTCTCGCTCCGAGTGATTTGTTGACCAGTCCTCAAAGTGATTTGTTGAAAGGCTGGTTGAAAGAGGAGGCAAGTCTGACTGCCATGATTAGTCTGCCTGAAAATCTCTTTGCTAATGCTAAACAATCCAAGACTATTTTTATCTTACAGAAGAAAAGTGAAATAGCAGTGGAGCCTTTTATTTATCCACTTTCTAGCTTGCAAGATGCAAGTGTTTTAATGAAATTTAAAGAAAATTTTCAAAAATGGACTCAAGGTACTGAAATATAAAATAGATTTTGTTATAATAGATGAAAACGCTTAAAAAGGGGTATCATGTTATGACAAAAACAATTGCAATCAATGCGGGAAGTTCAAGTTTGAAATGGCAACTTTATCAAATGCCAGAGGAAAAAGTTCTTGCTAAAGGTTTAATTGAACGTATCGGCTTGAAAGATTCAATTTCAACTGTAAAATTTGATGGTCGTTCTGAACAACAAATTTTGGATATTGAAAATCATACACAAGCCGTTAAAATCTTATTGGATGACTTGATTCGTTTCGATATTATCAAGGCTTATGATGAGATTACAGGTGTTGGACACCGTGTTGTTGCAGGTGGAGAATATTTCAAAGAATCAACAGTCGTTGAGGGAGATGTTTTAGAAAAAGTTGAAGAGTTGAGCTTGTTGGCTCCTCTCCACAATCCAGCCAATGCGGCAGGTGTTCGTGCCTTCAAGGAATTGCTGCCAGACATTACCAGTGTAGTTGTTTTTGATACTTCATTCCACACAACTATGCCAGAGAAAGCTTATCGCTACCCTCTACCAACAAAATATTACACAGAAAACAAGGTGCGTAAATATGGTGCCCACGGTACAAGTCACCAGTTTGTAGCAGGAGAAGCAGCAAAACTCTTGGGTCGTCCATTAGAAGACTTGAAATTGATTACTTGCCACATCGGTAATGGTGCTTCTATTACAGCTGTTAAGGGTGGTCAATCTGTCGATACTTCAATGGGATTCACTCCACTTGGTGGTGTGATGATGGGAACTCGTACAGGGGATATTGACCCAGCTATCATTCCTTACTTAATGCAATATACAGAGGACTTTAACACGCCTGAAGACATTAGTCACGTTCTTAATCGTGAATCAGGACTGATGGGGGTTTCAGGTAAATCTAGTGATATGCGTGATGTGATTGCTGCTATGGAAGAAGGGGATCATGATGCCACTTTAGCCTATGAAATGTATGTTGATCGTATCCAAAAACATATCGGTCAATACCTTGCAGTCTTAAATGGAGCAGATGCTATTATCTTCACAGCAGGTATTGGTGAAAATGCTGCAAATGTACGTGAAGATGTTATTTCAGGTATCTCTTGGTTTGGCTGTGATGTTGATCCAGAAAAGAACGTCTTTGGCGTGACAGGAGACATCTCAACAGAGGCAGCGAAGATCCGTGTTTTGGTTATTCCAACTGATGAAGAATTGGTCATTGCCCGTGACGTTGAACGCTTGAAAAAATAAGTAAAACTAGAAAAAATATTTAGTACAAGGAGTTGGGAAAGAGATTTTTCCAGCTTCTTTTTCTGATGAAATTGTGCAAAACCTTGCTATGATTGGCTTTTTTGAAAAATATGGTATAATAGTAGTAATTTAATAGATGGAGTTGAGTTTTGAAGAAAAACTTTCGTGTAAAAAGAGAGAAAGATTTTAAGGCGATTTTCAAGGAGGGGACAAGTTTTGCCAATCGCAAATTTGTTGTCTACCAATTAGAAAATCAGAAAAACCATTTTCGAGTAGGTCTATCAGTTAGCAAAAAACTGGGGAATGCCGTCACTAGAAATCAAATCAAGCGACGAATTCGGCATATTATCCAGAATGCAAAAGGGAGTCTGGTAGAAGATGTCGACTTTGTTGTCATTGCTCGAAAAGGAGTCGAAACCTTGGGATACGCAGAGATGGAGAAAAATCTACTCCACGTATTAAAATTATCAAAGATTTACCAGGAAGGAAATGGGAGTGAAAAAGAAATTACAGTTGACTAGTTTGCTTGGACTGTCTCTATTCATCATGACAGCCTGTGCAACAAATGGGACAACTAGCGATATTACAGCCGAATCGGCTGATTTTTGGAGTAAATTTGTTTACTTCTTTGCGGAAATCATTCGCTTTTTATCGTTTGATATCAGTATCGGAGTGGGGATTATTCTCTTTACAGTCTTGATTCGTACACTGCTTTTGCCAGTCTTTCAAGTGCAAATGGTGGCTTCCAGAAAAATGCAGGAAGCTCAACCACGTATTAAGGCGCTTCGAGAACAATATCCAGGTCGAGATATGGAAAGCAGAACCAAGCTAGAGCAAGAAATGCGTAAAGTCTTTAAAGAAATGGGTGTCAGACAGTCAGATTCTCTTTGGCCGATTTTGATTCAGATGCCGGTTATCTTGGCCTTGTTCCAAGCTCTATCAAGAGTTGACTTTTTAAAGACAGGTCATTTCTTATGGATTAACCTTGGTGGTGTGGATACAACCCTTGTTCTTCCGATTTTAGCAGCTGTATTTACCTTTTTAAGTACTTGGTTATCCAATAAAGCCTTGTCTGAGCGTAATGGGGCTACGACTGCGATGATGTATGGTATTCCGGTCTTGATTTTTATCTTTGCAGTTTATGCACCAGGTGGAGTCGCCCTATACTGGACAGTGTCCAATGCTTATCAAGTCCTGCAAACCTATTTCTTGAACAATCCATTCAAGATTATTGCAGAGCGCGAGGCGGTAGTACAGGCACAGAAAGATTTGGAAAATAGAAAAAGAAAAGCCAAGAAAAAGGCTCAGAAAACGAAATAATAAGGAGGAATCTGGTAATGGTAGTATTTACAGGTTCAACTGTTGAAGAAGCAATCCAGAAAGGATTGAAAGAATTAGATATCCCAAGATTGAAGGCTCACATCAAAGTCATTTCTCGTGAAAAAAATGGCTTTCTTGGTTTATTTGGTAAAAAACCAGCTCAAGTTGATATTGAAGCTATTAGTGAAACAACGGTCATTAAAGCTAATCAGCAGGCTGTAAAGGGCGTTCCAAAGCAAATTAATGATTTGAATGAGCCTGTTAAAACAGTCAGTGAAGCAACGGTTGATTTGGGTCATGTTGTAGAAGCAATTAAAAAGATTGAAGAGGAAGGCCAAGGTATTTCTGATGAAGTCAAGGCTGAAATCTTAAAACATGAAAGACATGCCAGCACTATCTTGGAAGAAACTGGTCACATTGAGATTTTAAATGAATTACAACTTGAAGAAACTGCTCTCGAAGGAGAAGTAGAAACGCCTATTATTGAAAGCCCAACTGAGCAAACTGAAAGTCAAGAACTAGAAGACTTGGGCTTGAAAGTTGAACCGAGCTTTGATATTGAACAAGTAGCTACGGAAGTAACGACTTATGTTCAAACGATTGTGGATGACATGGATGTTGAGGCCACGCTTTCAAATGATTATAACCGTCGTAGCATCAATTTGCAAATTGATACTAACGAACCAGGTCGTATTATCGGCTACCATGGTAAAGTCTTGAAGGCCTTGCAACTGTTGGCTCAAAATTATCTTTACAACCGCTATTCAAGAACCTTCTACATTACAATCAATGTCAATGATTATGTCGAACACCGTGCAGAAGTCTTGCAGACCTATGCGCAAAAATTGGCGACTCGTGTTTTAGAAGAAGGGCGCAGTCATCAGACAGATCCAATGTCGAATAGCGAACGCAAGATTATTCATCGTATTATTTCACGTATGGATGGCGTGACGAGTTACTCTGAGGGTGATGAGCCAAATCGTTATGTCGTTGTAGATACAGAATAAGTAAAATCAGGGTTATCCTGATTTTTTGCTAGCTAGAGGAGATTAAACTAATGTTGAATAAGATAAGAGACTATCTAGACTTTGCAGGTTTGCAGTACCGTAATCCAGATAAAGCTGGGGAAGAACGAGAGAAAATGCTGGAATTCCGTCATAAAGGCCAAGAGGCTCGAAAGGCTTTTACAGAACTGACTAAAGCATTTCAAACCAGTCATCCAGAATGGCAACTCCAACAGACTAGCCAGTGGATGAATCAGGCCCAGCGTTTGAGACCACATTTTTGGGTTTATCTACAACGTGAGGGGAAAGTGACTGAACCTATGCTAGCCTTACGTTTGTACGGGAATCCTTCTGATTTTGGTATTTCCTTAGAAGTCAGTTTCATCGAGCGCAAGAAAGATGAGCAAACTCTAGGTAAGCAGGTCAAAGTTTTAGAAATTCCAACCGTTGAAGGGATTTATTATCTAGTCTACTCTGATGATCAAAGTCAACGGTGGGATGCGAACGAAGAAAATCGTCAAATTTTAAGAAATAAACTATCCAATCAGGAAGTCCGAAAAGTGTTAGTTAAAATAGATGTCCCTATAACAGAGAATTCATCTGAAGAAGAAATCGTAGAAGCCCTACTGAAATCTTATGATAAAATTCTTCCATTTTATCTAGCTACGAGAAACTAAGCTAATCATTAAAATATCATAAATCATACAGTCCAAGAGTGAACAGTCCGCTGTGTAATTCTTGGTCTTTTTGTTTACGCTTTCAAATTATATAATAAACCTACAAAAACAATTCAAAAGGAGAACAATTATGGAAGTCATTTCAAGTGTTCTAAATTGGTTTTCTAGCAATATTTTGCAGAATCCCGCATTTTTCGTAGGTTTATTGGTGTTGATAGGATACGCACTTTTGAAAAAACCTGCCCACGACGTTTTCTCAGGGTTTGTTAAAGCAACAGTAGGGTATATGTTGCTCAATGTGGGTGCAGGTGGTTTGGTTACAACCTTCCGTCCGATCTTAGCAGCCCTTAACTACAAATTCCAAATTGGTGCAGCGGTTATCGACCCTTACTTTGGACTTGCTGCAGCAAACAACAAAATTGCAGCAGAGTTTCCAGATTTTGTTGGAACTGCAACTACAGCTCTATTGATTGGTTTCGGAATAAATATCTTGCTCGTAGCTCTTCGCAAGATCACGAAGGTAAGAACCCTCTTTATTACTGGTCACATCATGGTACAACAAGCTGCAACAGTATCTCTTATGGTTCTATTCTTAGTACCACAATTGCGCAATGCTTACGGTACAGCAGCGATTGGTATCATCTGTGGACTTTACTGGGCAGTTAGTTCAAATATGACTGTTGAGGCAACTCAACGCTTGACTGGTGGTGGCGGATTTGCGATTGGTCACCAACAGCAATTTGCAATCTGGTTTGTAGATAAAGTAGCAGGACGCTTTGGTAAGAAAGAAGAAAGTTTAGACAATCTTAAATTACCTAAGTTCCTCTCAATCTTCCACGATACAGTTGTTGCATCTGCTACCTTGATGCTCGTATTCTTCGGAGCCATTCTTTTAATCTTGGGTCCAGACATTATGTCTAATAAAGAAGTCATCACTTCAGGAACTCTATTCAATCCTGCTAAACAAGATTTCTTTATGTACATTATTCAAACAGCCTTTACCTTCTCAGTTTACTTGTTCGTTTTGATGCAAGGTGTCCGCATGTTCGTATCTGAGTTGACAAACGCCTTCCAAGGTATTTCAAACAAATTGTTGCCAGGCTCATTCCCAGCGGTTGACGTTGCAGCTTCTTATGGATTTGGTTCTCCAAACGCTGTCTTGTCAGGATTTGCCTTTGGTTTGATTGGTCAATTGATCACAATTGTCTTGCTCATCGTCTTTAAAAATCCGATTCTTATTATTACAGGATTTGTACCAGTGTTCTTTGACAATGCAGCCATTGCGGTCTACGCTGATAAACGCGGCGGATGGAAAGCGGCTGTTATCCTATCCTTCATCTCAGGTGTTCTCCAAGTTGCTTTAGGAGCTCTCTGTGTAGCTCTTCTTGATTTAGCATCTTATGGTGGTTACCATGGAAATATCGACTTTGAATTCCCATGGCTTGGATTTGGATATATCTTCAAATACCTTGGTATTGTTGGTTATGTACTTGTGTGTCTCTTCTTGCTTGTTATTCCTCAACTTCAATTTGCCAAAGCAAAAGATAAAGAGAAATATTACAATGGTGAAGTTCAAGAAGAAGCTTAGTATCTAGAAAAGGAGAAATAAAATGGTTAAAGTATTAGCAGCGTGCGGAAATGGAATGGGTTCATCAATGGTTATCAAGATGAAGGTTGAAAATGCTCTCCGTAAGCTTAATCAAACAGATTTTACAGTCAATTCATGCAGTGTCGGTGAAGCTAAAGGTTTAGCAGCAGGATATGACATCGTAATCGCTTCTCTTCATTTGATCCAAGAATTGGAAGGGCGAACTAATGGGAAGTTAATTGGGCTTGACAACTTGATGGATGATAAAGAAATCACTGAAAAACTCAGTCAAGCACTACAGTAAAAGGTTGGAGGGGGCTGGATAGAAACTGAGAGTCATCGTTTCTGTCCTTCTCCCTCTTTAAATAAAGGAGGCAGATATGAATTTAAAACAAGCTTTAATTGACAATGACTCGATCCGACTAGGTTTAGAAGCTAAAGACTGGAAAGAAGCAGTCAAGGTAGCAGTAGATCCCTTGATTGAAAGTGGAGCAATTTTGCCAGAGTATTACGATGCTATTATCGAATCGACTGAAGAGTATGGCCCATACTATATCTTAATGCCAGGTATGGCTATGCCCCATGCTAGACCTGAAGCTGGAGTGCAAAGAGATGCCTTTTCATTGATCACCTTACAAAATCCTGTTGTATTTTCAGATGGGAAAGAAGTTTCAGTTTTGTTGGCACTAGCAGCAACAAGCTCAAAAATTCACACAAGTGTAGCCATTCCACAGATTATTGCCTTGTTTGAATTAGAAGATTCTATCGCACGTTTACAGGCTTGCCAGACTAAGGAAGATGTCTTGGCGATGATTGAAGAATCTAAGGATAGCCCTTATCTCGAGGGATTGGATTTGGAAAGTTAGAAAGAGGAATAAAGAGATGACAAAAAGAATACCTAATTTACAAGTTGCATTAGATCATTCAGACTTGCAAGGAGCGATTAAAGCAGCTGTTTCTGTTGGTCAGGAAGTAGATATTATCGAAGCTGGAACTGTTTGCTTATTACAAGTTGGAAGTGAACTGGTTGAAGTCTTGCGAAGCCTTTTTCCAGATAAGATTATTGTGGCAGACACAAAATGTGCCGATGCTGGTGGAACAGTTGCCAAAAATAATGCCGTTCGTGGTGCCGATTGGATGACTTGTATCTGTTGTGCAACTATCCCTACTATGGAAGCGGCTCTAAAGGCTATCACGGCTGAACGTGGAGACCGAGGCGAAATCCAGATTGAACTTTATGGCGATTGGACTTTTGAACAAGCTCAGCTTTGGCTAGATGCTGGTATCTCACAAGCTATTTATCACCAATCTCGTGATGCACTTCTTGCTGGTGAGACTTGGGGTGAAAAAGACCTTAATAAGGTTAAAAAACTCATCGACATGGGCTTCCGTGTGTCTGTAACAGGTGGTCTAGATGTAGATACTCTCAAACTATTTGAAGGCGTTGATGTCTTTACCTTCATCGCAGGTCGTGGAATTACAGAAGCTGCGGATCCAGCAGGAGCAGCGCGTGCCTTCAAGGATGAAATTAAACGAATTTGGGGGTAAACCATGGTACGTCCAATTGGAATTTATGAAAAGGCAACCCCGATACACTTTACTTGGCTAGAACGTTTAAATTTTGCAAAGGAGTTAGGCTTTGATTTTGTCGAGATGTCTATTGACGAACGTGACGAGCGTTTAGCAAGACTTGACTGGAGTAAGGAAGAACGCTTGGAAGTTGTCAAAGCAATCTATGAAACTGGTGTTCGTATTCCTTCTATTTGTTTTTCAGGCCATCGTCGCTACCCATTGGGATCAAGTGATCCAGTTCTAGAGGAAAAATCTCTAGAACTCATGAAAAAATGTATCGAATTAGCTCAAGATTTGGGAGTTCGTACGATTCAACTAGCTGGTTACGATGTTTACTATGAGGAAAAGTCACCCCAGACACGCCAACGTTTTATCAAAAATTTGAGAAAAGCCTGTGACTGGGCTGAAGAAGCTCAGGTGGTACTTGCTATTGAAATTATGGATGATCCTTTTATCAATAGTATCGAAAAATACTTGGCTGTAGAAAAGGATATTGACTCTCCCTACCTTTTTGTATATCCAGATATTGGTAATGTGTCTGCATGGCATAATGATGTCTACAGTGAATTTTATCTTGGGCATCATGCCATCGCAGCTCTCCATCTCAAGGATACTTATGCAGTGACAGAAAATTCAAAGGGCCAGTTCCGAGATGTACCTTTTGGGCAAGGTTGTGTCAAATGGGAAGAAGCTTTCGATATTTTAAAACAAACCAATTATAATGGACCTTTCCTAATCGAAATGTGGTCTGAAAATTGTGAAACTGTAGAAGAAACCCGCGCAGCCATTCAAGAGGCCCAAGCTTTTCTCTACCCACTAATTAAGAAAGCAGGTTTGATGTAAGATGAATCAAGTAATAAACGATATGCGTAAACGAGTCTGTAATGCCAATCAATCATTACCAAAACATGGACTTGTTAAATTTACCTGGGGAAATGTATCGGAAGTCAATCGCGAACTCGGTGTCATTGTTATCAAACCATCAGGCGTGGATTATGACGAATTGACACCTGAAAACATGGTGGTGACGGACTTGGATGGCCAAGTTCTAGAAGGAGATTTAAGACCATCTTCTGATCTTCCAACTCATGTGCAGTTATATAAGGCTTGGTCAGAAATTGGTAGTGTAGTCCACACTCATTCGACAGAAGCTGTTGGTTGGGCTCAGGCAGGTCGTGATATTCCTTTCTACGGAACAACCCATGCAGACTATTTCTACGGTTCAATCCCTTGCGCCCGTAGTTTGACCAAGGACGAAGTAGAAGTGGCCTATGAAAAAGATACTGGCCTGGTTATCGTAGAAGAGTTTGAACGTCGCGGACTTAACCCGGTTGAAGTACCAGGAATTGTTGTACGCAATCACGGTCCATTCACCTGGGGCAAAAATCCAGAGAATGCTGTTTATCACTCTGTCGTACTAGAGGAAGTATCAAAGATGAATCGCTTTACAGAACAAATCAATCCAAGAGTTGAACCTGCTCCCCAGTACATTCTAGAAAAACACTACCAACGTAAGCATGGACCAAATGCTTATTATGGTCAAAAGAAATAAGAAATTGAATTGAAAAGAGGCTAGGACCTTTCGATCCAAGCCTCGCTTTTGTAATTGTAAGTATTCGTTATTAAGAGACTACTGTTGATAATTGAAATGCGTTAGTGAATGTGATACTATTATAAAGTTGTTTTCAAGGCAGTTGATTGATAGAGGAGTATGAAATATGGTACTGGATAAGGCAAGTTGTGATTTGCTTCAATATTTGATGGATCAAGAAACGTCCAAAACGATTATGGCGATTTCGAAAGATTTGAAAGAGTCAAGAAGGAAAATTTATTATCACATTGACAAAATCAATGCTGCTCTGGGTGACGAGGCGCTTCACATCATTAGTATTCCACGAATTGGTATTCACTTAACGGAAGAGCAGAGAGATGCTTGTTGTGAACTATTATCGGAAGTAGATTCGTACGATTATATCATGAGTGCTCATGAACGTATGATGATAATGTTACTATGGATAGGTATTTCTAAAGAACGTATTACGATTGAAAAATTGATGGAGTTAACAGAGGTATCTAGGAATACTGTTCTCAATGATTTGAATAGTATTCGTTATCAACTAACTTTGGAACAATATCAGGTGACCTTGCAAGTGAGCAAGTCACAGGGATACCACCTTCATGCCCACCCTCTTAATAAAATTCAGTATCTTCAATCGCTTCTATATCATATTTTTATGGAAGAGAATGCCACTTTTGTATCTATTTTAGAAGATAAGATGAAAGAGAGGTTAAAAGAGAGGTTAGATGATGAGTGTTTGCTTTCTGTTGAAATGAACCAATTTTTTAAGGAACAGGTTCCTTTAGTTGAACAAGATTTAGGGAAGAAAATAAACCATCATGAAGTAACTTTTATGTTGCAGGTTCTACCTTATTTGCTGTTAAGCTGTTATAATGTTGAACAGTATCAAGAAAGACATCAGGATATAGAGAAAGAATTTTCTTTGATAAGAAAAAGAATAGAGTATCAGGTATCTAAGAAATTAGGAGAGCGGTTGTTTCAAAAGTTTAAAATTTCTTTGTCAGAACTTGAAGTTTCTCTTGTAGCTGTTCTTCTCCTCTCCTATCGTAAAGATTTGGATATTCATGCAGAAAGTGATGATTTTCGGCAATTAAAACTTGCTTTAGAAGAATTTATCTGGTATTTTGAATCACAAATCCGAATGGAGATTGAGAACAAGGATGATTTGTTAAGAAATTTGATGATCCACTGTAAAGCCTTGTTATTTAGAAAGACTTACGGTATTTTTTCTAAAAATCCTCTAACAAAACAAATTCGATCCAAGTATGGAGAATTATTTTTAGTCACTAGAAAATCTGCGGAAATTTTAGAAGGAGCATGGTTTATTCGGCTAACAGACGATGATATTGCCTATTTGACGATTCATATTGGAGGATTTTTAAAGTATACACCATCGTCTCAAAAAAATATGAAAAAAGTTTATCTTGTTTGTGATGAAGGTGTTGCGGTTTCGAGACTTTTGCTGAAACAATGCAAACTTTATTTTCCAAATGAGCAAATTGGCACTGTATTTACAACAGAACAATTTAAGAGTGTGGAAGATATTGCACAAGTTGATGTAGTGATTACTACTAATGATGATTTGGATAGCAGATTTCCGATTTTAAGGGTTAATCCTATCCTTGAAGCAGAAGATATTTTGAAAATGCTCGACTATCTTAAACACAATATATTTCGTAATGAGAGCAAAAGTTTCAGTGAAAATCTTTCTAGTCTTATTTCGTCTTATATTGTAGACAGCAAGTTGGCTAGTAAGTTCCAAGAAGAGGTTCAAACACTTATAAATCAAGAAATAGTAGTTCAAGCTTTTTTGGAAGATATTTGAAGGACAGTCCAATGATGAACACAAACCTGTGTTTTTCTTGGTCTTTTTTAGTGTTTTGAAGGGTGGTATACTAGTTTCAAAGATAACAATTATATCCAAAGGAGGCAACATATGCCAAACGTCAAAGAAATTACAAGAGAGTCATGGATTTTAGCTACTTTCCCAGAGTGGGGAACATGGTTGAACGAAGAAATCGAAGAAGAAGTCGTACCTGAAGGCAACTTTGCCATGTGGTGGCTAGGCAACTGTGGTACTTGGATTAAGACACCAGGTGGTGCTAACGTTGTCATGGACCTTTGGTCAAACCGTGGAAAATCAACCAAAAAAGTGAAAGATATGGTTCGTGGGCACCAAATGGCAAATATGGCAGGTGTTCGTAAGTTGCAACCAAACTTGCGTGTTCAGCCAATGGTTATCGATCCATTTGCTATCAACGAACTAGACTATTACTTAGTTTCACACTTCCATAGTGATCATATCGACCAATACACAGCTGCAGCAATTCTCAACAATCCTAAGTTAGAGCATGTTAAGTTTATCGGTCCTTACCACTGTGGACGAATCTGGGAAGGATGGGGTGTTCCAAAAGAACGTATCATCGTTGTTAAACCAGGTGACACTATCGAATTAAAAGATATGAAGATTCATGCAGTAGAATCATTTGACCGTACTTGCTTGGTAACTCTCCCAGTGAACGGTGCTGATGAGACAGGCGGTGAACTTGCTGGCTTAGCTGTTACAGATGAAGAAATGGCTCAAAAGGCTGTTAACTATATCTTTGAAACACCAGGTGGAACCATCTATCATGGTGCAGATTCTCACTTCTCAAACTATTTTGCAAAACATGGTAAAGACTTTAAAATTGATGTTGCTTTGAATAACTATGGTGAAAATCCGGTAGGTATCCAAGATAAAATGACATCTATCGACCTTCTTCGTATGGCAGAAAATCTGCGTACCAAAGTCATTATCCCAGTTCACTATGATATCTGGTCTAACTTCATGGCTTCTACTAATGAGATTCTAGAACTTTGGAAAATGAGAAAAGATCGCTTGCAATACGATTTCCATCCATTTATCTGGGAAGTTGGCGGTAAGTACACTTATCCTCAAGATCAACACTTAGTAGAATACCATCATCCACGTGGTTTTGATGATTGTTTTGAACAAGACTCTAACATTCAATTTAAAGCTTTGCTATAATATAAAAATATTCTTTGGAGGTTATCCGTATGTTGCATGATACGGATAATTTTCATATAATAGTAGAATAGAATGTGTGATCTAATAATCACCTCAAATAGAAAGGAAATTCTATGTCAAATCTATCTGTTAATGCAATTCGTTTCCTAGGTATTGACGCTATCAACAAAGCCAACTCAGGTCACCCAGGTGTGGTCATGGGAGCAGCTCCGATGGCTTACAGCCTCTTTACAAAACAACTTCGTATCAATCCAGCTCAACCAAACTGGATTAACCGCGACCGTTTTATTCTTTCAGCTGGTCATGGTTCAATGCTTCTATATGCCCTTCTTCACCTTTCTGGTTTTGAAGATGTCAGCATGGATGAGATCAAGAGCTTCCGCCAATGGGGTTCAAAAACACCAGGTCATCCAGAATTTGGCTATACAGCAGGAATTGATGCTACAACAGGTCCTCTAGGACAAGGGATTTCAACTGCCACTGGTTTTGCCCAAGCAGAACGTTTCTTGGCAGCCAAATATAACCGTGAAGGCTACAATATCTTTGACCACTATACTTATGTTATCTGTGGAGATGGAGACTTGATGGAAGGTGTCTCAAGCGAGGCGGCTTCATACGCAGGCTTGCAAAAACTAGACAAATTGGTTGTTCTTTATGATTCAAATGACATCAACTTGGATGGTGAGACAAAGGATTCCTTTACAGAAAGTGTTCGTGACCGTTACAATGCCTACGGTTGGCATACTGCCTTGGTTGAAGATGGAACAGACTTGGAAGCTATCCACGCTGCTATCGAAACGGCTAAAGCTTCAGGCAAACCATCTTTGATTGAAGTGAAGACGGTTATTGGATATGGTTCTCCAAACAAACAAGGAACTAATGCTGTACACGGTGCTCCTCTTGGAGCAGATGAAACTGCGGCAACTCGCCAAGCGCTTGGTTGGGACTATGAACCATTTGAAATTCCAGAGCAAGTTTATGCTGATTTCAAGGAAAATGTTGCAGACCGTGGCGCATCAGCTTATCAAACTTGGACAAAGCTAGTTGCTGATTATAAAGAAGCTCACCCAGAATTGGCTGCAGAAGTAGAAGCCATCATCGACGGACGTGATCCAGTTGAAGTGACTCCAGCAGACTTCCCAGCATTAGAAAATGGCTTCTCTCAAGCAACTCGTAACTCGAGTCAGGATGCCTTAAACGTTGTAGCGGCTAAGTTGCCAACCTTCTTAGGAGGTTCAGCTGACCTTGCTCACTCAAACATGACTTATATCAAAACTGACGGACTTCAAGACGATGCCAATCGCTTGAACCGTAACATTCAGTTTGGTGTTCGTGAATTTGCAATGGGAACGATCTTGAACGGGATGGCCCTTCATGGTGGACTTCGTGTATATGGTGGAACTTTCTTTGTCTTCTCTGACTATGTGAAGGCAGCTGTCCGCTTGTCAGCCTTACAAGGACTTCCTGTGACTTATGTCTTTACCCACGATTCTATTGCGGTAGGGGAAGATGGCCCAACTCACGAACCAGTTGAGCACTTAGCAGGTCTTCGTGCCATGCCAAATCTGAATGTTTTCCGTCCAGCAGATGCGCGTGAAACGCAAGCAGCTTGGTACCTTGCAGTGACAAGTGAGAAAACACCAACCGCCCTTGTCTTGACCCGTCAAAACTTGACTGTTGAAGAAGGAACAGACTTTGATAAAGTTGCTAAAGGTGCTTATGTTGTCTATGAAAATGCAGCCGACTTTGATACCATCTTGATTGCAACAGGATCAGAGGTTAATCTTGCTGTCTCAGCTGCCAAAGAATTGGCTAGTCAAGGCGCAAAAGTCCGCGTAGTCAGCATGCCATCTACAGATGTCTTTGATAAACAAGATGCAGCATACAAGGAAGAAATTCTTCCAAATGCAGTTCGCCGTCGTGTTGCAGTTGAAATGGGTGCAACTCAAAACTGGTACAAATACGTTGGTCTTGATGGCGCCGTTCTCGGTATTGATACCTTCGGAGCCTCTGCACCAGCACCAAAAGTATTGGCAGAATATGGCTTTACAGTTGAAAATCTTGTAAAAGTCGTTCAAAACTTGAAATAATTCTAAAAATCAGGGCGCAAGCTCTGGTTTTTCTTGTTAGAAAAGCAAGGTACAATCTTGTAAAAGTAGCTGAAATTTGATATAGTAGTCCTATGTAAAAGACAAAGGAGAAGAAAATGAATCCAAATTATACATTTTTTATTATGCTTGTAGCGATGTTGGGCTTGATGTTCTTTATGCAACGCTCTCAAAAGAAACAAGCACAAAAGCGTATGGAAAGCTTGAATAAATTACAAAAAGGCTATGAAGTGATTACAATCGGTGGCCTTTATGGAACAGTAGATGAAGTAGATACAGAAAAGAAAACAATTGTTCTTGATGTAGATGGGGTTTACTTGACTTTTGAACTAGCCGCTATCAAGACAGTATTACCGCTGAAAGAAACAGCTTCACTCGAAGGTGCAATTGAAAAATAAGACGGGATTACTAACTCCCGTTTTTCTATAAAAGAAAGGAAATGGGATGAAAAAACTAGCCTTTGTCTGTCTGGGGAATATTTGCCGTAGTCCTATGGCTGAGTTTGTTATGAAATCAATGACAGATAATTATGAAATCCAAAGTCGAGCGACTTCTTCTTGGGAACATGGCAATCCGATTCATAAGGGAACTCAAGGGATTTTTCAACAGTATGAGATTCCTTACGACAAAGCCAAAACATCGCTTCAGATTAGTAAGGAAGATTTTGAATCCTTTGATTATATTATCGGAATGGACGTTTCAAATGTTTCTGACTTACGTCAGATGTGTCCAGCAGACTGTAAAGATAAGATTTACTCATTCGCATCTGAAAGTGTCCCAGATCCTTGGTATACAGGTGATTTTGAGGAAACTTATCAGCGTGTTCAAGAGGGATGTCAAGCTTGGTTAGAACGTTTAGAAAAGGAGAGTGAAGGTGGAAAATCTTAAGAATTTTTACGAAAAGTATCGAGTGTATCTGACTCGTCCACGTTTAGAGCTTTTAGCAGTAGTTGCCATTGTTTTCTGTGCTGTACTCGTCTTTTTTCTAAATATTCCCGGAAAAGGTGTCTTAAAACTCGATAATGGAACGATTGTTTACGATGGCAGTCTTGTACGTGGTAAAATGAATGGACAAGGTACCATTACCTTCCAAAATGGAGACCAGTATACTGGTGGTTTCAACAATGGAGCTTTCAACGGAAAAGGTACCTTTCAATCTAAAGAAGGCTGGACCTACGAAGGTGATTTTGTAAATGGTCAGGCTGAAGGAAAAGGGAAACTAACAACAGAACAAGAAGTCGTTTATGAAGGGACTTTTAAACAAGGCGTTTTTCAACAAAAATAAAGCCTCCTTATCAAAGGAGGTATTGTTAGAATCTCAAAGTAAGCGCTTACCTGTAAATTCCTTTCTTTCCAAGCTCCCCTTCCAAGTAAGTTTGTGAAATAAAAAAATATTTGAAATAAATTTCACAAACTTTAAAGAAAAAACTTGATAAGTAAAGAAAATGAGAAAAAATTCACAAACAATAAAAAATTCTTTGTGAAATGTTTATGAAACTGTTTACAAAGTTAAAATAATGCGTTATAATAAACTTGTGAAAAAATTAACAAAGGATATCAATCCTTGAAAGCTATGGAGGAAAATATGGCTGATAAAAAAACTGTGACACCAGAGGAAAAGAAACTCGCTGCTGAAAAGCATGTCGATGGCTTGGTGCAAAAAGCTTTAGTTGCTCTTGAAGAAATGCGTAAACTCGACCAAGATCAGGTCGACTACATCGTAGCTAAAGCGTCAGTGGCAGCTTTGGATGCCCACGGAGAATTGGCTTTACATGCCTTTGAAGAAACAGGACGTGGTGTATTTGAAGATAAAGCAACTAAGAACTTGTTTGCTTGTGAACACGTAGTAAACAACATGCGTCACACTAAAACAGTTGGCGTTATCGAAGAAGACGATGTAACAGGTTTAACTCTTATTGCTGAACCAGTTGGTGTTGTTTGTGGTATCACTCCAACAACTAACCCTACCTCGACAGCAATCTTTAAGGCATTGATTTCATTGAAGACACGTAATCCAATCGTCTTTGCCTTCCACCCATCAGCTCAAGAATCATCAGCTCACGCAGCTCAAATTGTTCGTGATGCTGCGATTAAAGCAGGAGCTCCTGAAAACTGTGTACAGTGGATCACTGAACCATCTATGGAAGCAACTAGTGCCCTTATGAACCACGAAGGTATTGCAACAATCCTTGCAACAGGTGGTAATGCCATGGTTAAAGCGGCGTACTCTTGTGGTAAACCAGCTCTTGGGGTAGGTGCCGGGAACGTTCCAGCTTATGTTGAAAAATCAGCTAACATTCGCCAAGCTGCACACGATATCGTCATGTCTAAATCGTTTGACAACGGTATGGTCTGTGCATCTGAACAAGCGGTTATTATTGATAAAGAAATTTATGATGAATTTGTAGCAGAGTTCAAATCTTATCACACTTACTTTGTAAACAAAAAAGAAAAAGCTCTTCTTGAAGAGTTCTGCTTCGGCGTAAAAGCAAACAGCAAAAACTGTGCTGGTGCAAAATTGAACGCTGACATCGTTGGTAAACCAGCAACTTGGATTGCAGAACAAGCAGGATTTACAGTTCCAGAAGGAACAAACATTCTTGCTGCTGAATGTAAAGAAGTTGGTGAAAATGAGCCATTGACTCGTGAAAAATTGTCACCAGTTATCGCAGTTTTGAAATCTGAAAGCCGTGAAGATGGTATTAATAAAGCTCGTCAAATGGTGGAATTTAACGGTCTTGGACACTCAGCAGCTATCCACACAGCTGACGAAGAATTGACTAAAGAATTTGGTAAAGCTGTTAAAGCTATTCGTGTTATCTGTAACTCACCTTCTACTTTCGGTGGTATCGGGGACGTTTACAATGCCTTCTTGCCATCATTGACACTTGGATGTGGTTCTTACGGACGCAACTCAGTTGGGGATAACGTTAGTGCCATTAACCTCTTGAATATCAAAAAAGTCGGAAGACGGAGAAATAACATGCAATGGATGAAACTTCCTTCAAAAACATACTTTGAACGTGATTCAATTCAATACCTTCAAAAATGTCGTGACGTTGAACGTGTCATGATCGTTACTGACCATGCCATGGTAGAGCTTGGCTTCCTTGATCGTATCATCGAACAACTTGACCTTCGTCGCAATAAGGTTGTTTACCAAATCTTTGCTGATGTAGAACCAGATCCAGATATCACAACTGTAAACCGTGGTACTGAGATTATGCGTGCCTTCAAACCAGATACAATCATCGCTCTCGGTGGTGGATCTCCAATGGATGCTGCTAAAGTAATGTGGCTCTTCTACGAACAACCAGAAGTGGACTTCCGTGACCTTGTCCAAAAATTCATGGATATCCGTAAACGTGCCTTCAAATTCCCATTACTTGGTAAGAAGACTAAATTTATCGCGATCCCAACTACATCTGGTACAGGATCTGAAGTAACTCCATTTGCCGTTATCTCTGATAAAGCAAACAACCGCAAATACCCAATCGCTGACTACTCATTGACACCAACTGTGGCAATCGTAGACCCTGCCTTGGTATTGACAGTTCCTGGATTTGTTGCTGCGGATACTGGTATGGACGTATTGACTCACGCGACTGAAGCTTACGTATCACAAATGGCTAGCGACTACACTGACGGTCTTGCACTTCAAGCAATCAAACTTGTATTCGAAAATCTTGAAAGCTCAGTTAAAAATGCAGACTTCCACTCACGTGAGAAAATGCATAATGCTTCAACAATCGCTGGTATGGCCTTTGCCAATGCCTTCCTAGGTATTTCTCACTCAATGGCCCATAAGATTGGTGCGCAATTCCACACAATCCACGGTCGTACTAATGCAATTTTGCTTCCATACGTCATCCGCTACAACGGTACACGTCCAGCTAAGACAGCAACATGGCCTAAGTACAACTACTACCGTGCAGATGAGAAGTACCAAGATATCGCTCGTATGCTTGGACTTCCAGCTTCTACTCCAGAAGAAGGTGTGGAATCTTACGCAAAAGCTGTCTATGAACTTGGTGAGCGCGTAGGTATCCAAATGAACTTCAAAGCACAAGGTATCGACGAAAAAGAATGGAAAGAACATTCACGTGAATTAGCCTTCCTTGCTTACGAAGACCAATGTTCACCAGCTAACCCACGCCTTCCAATGGTTGACCATATGCAAGAAATCATCGAAGATTCTTACTATGGCTACAAAGAAAGACCAGGACGCCGTAAATAATTGTTATCAGCCTAGAGGCAGGAATTTCCTGTCTCTTTTTTGTAAAATTGAAAGATTGAAAATAATTTTTAGCTTTTCTATTTTCACTTTTCATTTTAAAAGGAAACCGGTAAATGACTAGGTAGACAAAGAAAGACAGCAGTATAGGCTTTCAAAGGAGAAAGAAAAATAAGTGAGGTGTAGACAAAAAACAACGCCCGTACTTGCAATTCAACTCAAATAGTTATATAATAGGTTTGTTGAAAGGTGATTTGTAGTGATTCAAGTTACTCTTTTCACAATAAAAATTTCATGATTTTCATAAGGAGGAAATCACTAATGGTAGTTAAAGTTGGTATTAACGGTTTCGGACGTATCGGTCGTCTTGCTTTCCGCCGTATCCAAAACGTAGAAGGTGTTGAAGTTACTCGCATCAACGACCTTACAGATCCAGTTATGCTTGCACACTTGTTGAAATATGACACAACTCAAGGTCGTTTCGACGGAACTGTGGAAGTTAGAGAAGGTGGATTTGAAGTTAACGGTAAATTCATCCGTGTTTCTGCTGAACGTGATCCAGAACAAATCGACTGGGCTAACGACGGTGTAGAAATCGTTCTTGAAGCTACTGGTTTCTTTGCTAAGAAAGCAGCTGCTGAAAAACACTTGCACCCAGGTGGAGCTAAGAAAGTTGTTATTACTGCTCCTGGTGGAAACGACGTTAAAACAGTTGTATTCAACACTAACCACGATGTTCTTGATGGTACTGAAACAGTTATCTCAGGTGCTTCATGTACTACAAACTGCTTGGCTCCTATGGCTAAAGCTCTTCAAGACAACTTTGGTGTTGTTGAAGGATTGATGACTACTATCCACGCTTACACTGGTGACCAAATGATCCTTGACGGACCACACCGTGGTGGTGACCTTCGCCGTGCTCGCGCTGGTGCTGCAAACATCGTTCCTAACTCAACTGGTGCTGCAAAAGCTATCGGTCTTGTAATCCCAGAATTGAACGGTAAACTTGACGGATCTGCACAACGCGTTCCAACTCCAACTGGATCAGTTACTGAATTGGTAGCTGTTCTTGAAAAGAACGTTACTGTTGATGAAGTGAACGCAGCTATGAAAGCAGCTTCAAACGAATCATACGGTTACACAGAAGATCCAATCGTATCTTCAGATATCGTAGGGATGTCTTACGGTTCATTGTTTGACGCAACTCAAACTAAAGTTCTTGACGTTGACGGTAAACAATTGGTTAAAGTTGTATCATGGTACGACAACGAAATGTCATACACTGCACAACTTGTTCGTACTCTTGAATACTTCGCAAAAATCGCTAAATAATTCATGAGTCGATAAAAAGCAAGGCCTATTGGTCTTGCTTTTCTTATATGGAAAAATGGATGACACAATCATCCATTCTTTTTTAATTCTCTTTCGAAAGTATCTGAAAGTGCATTGAAGCTTAATTTCTCTAATGTAAGCGGATGGGTAAAGGACAGTCGAAAGGCGTGGAGCATAAGCCGACTTGTTTTTGATTTACTATTATAGAGAGGGTCACCCAGGATAGGAAGATTATGATGCGAAAGGTGCACACGAATCTGATGGGTTCGCCCTGTCTTTAGCTTGCAACGAACCAAGGAAGTTTTGTTTGGAAATTGCTTTAATCTGCTTACATGTGTTTCAGCATATTGTCCATTTTTTGTATCAACTATTCGCTTTCTGCGATCATGGCGATCACGTCCAATTTTGTCTTTGAAAACAAGTTCTTTGCTGTTGATATGTCCGTCGACCTGTGCCCAATATTCCCTAGAAATCTCTTTTTTCTCCAGTAAGCGATTGAGAATAGGCAGGATAAAAGGATTTTTGGCAAAGAGAACCAAACCACTGGTTTCCATGTCCAGACGATGAACGACATAGCAGGTTTGGCCAACATAGGCACTGACATGGTTAAGAAGGGCGATTTCGTTTGGCTGATTACCATGCGTTTTCATCCCCTCTGGTTTGTTGACAATAATCAAGTGTTGATCTTGATAAACCTCTTGAACGAGGTTAGGATTGCCCCAAGGGATTTCTTTTTCGGGATAATCTTCCTTGTCAAAAGTTAACTGGCAAATATCTCCAGGATTTATGATTTCGTTCCAGTGAACTTCATCTTGATTTATCAAAATATGTTTCTTGATTCTCAAAAAATGACGGATTTTTCTAGGGATGAGGAGTTGTTCCTCAAGTAATTGCTTTACCGTCATTTGAGGTAGAGAGTCTGGTAATGTAAATGTGAATTTCATACAGATATTGTAACAAAAAAAGCCCTATTTGGATAGGAAATAGCTAAATTCTTGTCTTCCTATGATGAAGATGATAAAATAAACGCATGAAATTAGATAAATTATTCGAGAAATTTCTTTCTCTTTTTAAAAAAGAAACAAGTGAATCAGAGGATTCTGATTCTACTAGCTTACGTCGCTCTCGTAGTGATCGAAAAAAATTAGCCCAAGTAGGTCCGATTCGAAAATTCTGGCGTCGCTATCATCTAACAAAGATTGTCCTTATACTAGGTTTGAGTGCAGGTTTGCTAGTTGGAACCTATTTGTTTGCTGTAGCCAAGTCAACCAATGTCAATGATTTACAAAATGCCTTGAAAACTCGGACTATCATTTTTGACCGTGAAGAAAAAGAGGCCGGTGCCTTGTCTGGTCAAAAAGGAACTTATGTTGAATTGACTGATATCAGTAAAAATTTGCAGAATGCCGTTATTGCGACAGAAGACCGTTCTTTTTATAAAAATGACGGGATTAACTATGGTCGTTTCTTCTTGGCTATTGTAACTGCTGGTCGTTCAGGTGGTGGTTCTACTATTACCCAACAGCTGGCTAAAAACGCCTATCTGTCGCAGGATCAAACTGTTGAGAGAAAAGCGAAAGAATTTTTCCTTGCCTTAGAATTAACAAAAAAATATAGTAAGGATCAAATTCTAACCATGTACCTTAACAACGCTTATTTTGGAAATGGTGTGTGGGGTGTAGAAGATGCGAGTAAGAAATACTTTGGAGTTTCTGCATCAGAAGTGAGTTTGGATCAAGCTGCGACTCTGGCAGGGATGCTCAAGGGGCCGGAACTGTATAATCCCTTGAATTCCGTAGAAGATTCTACCAATCGGCGCGATACTGTCTTGCAGAATATGGTTGCAGCGGGTTACATTGATAAAAACCAAGAAACCGAAGCTGTTGAAGTTGATATGACTTCGCAATTGCACGATAAGTATGAAGGGAAAATTTCAGATTACCGCTATCCTTCTTATTTTGATGCGGTGGTTAATGAAGCCGTTTCCAAGTATAATCTAACAGAGGAAGAAATTGTCAATAATGGCTACCGCATTTACACAGAGTTGGACCAAAACTACCAAGCAAATATGCAGGTTGTCTATGAAAATACAGCTCTATTTCCTAGGGCAGAGGATGGAACATTTGCTCAATCAGGAAGTGTAGCTCTCGAACCAAAAACAGGGGGAGTTCGTGGAGTTGTCGGTCAAGTTGCTGATAATGATAAAACTGGATTCCGGAATTTCAACTATGCAACTCAATCAAAACGTAGTCCTGGTTCTACAATTAAGCCTTTAGTTGTTTATACGCCAGCAGTTGAAGCAGGCTGGGCTTTGAATAAGCAGTTGGATAACCATACCATGCAGTATGATAGCTATAAGGTTGATAACTATGCAGGGATCAAAACGAGTCGAGAAGTTCCTATGTATCAAGCCTTGGCAGAATCGCTTAATCTGCCTGCTGTTGCCACTGTTAATGATTTGGGCGTCGACAAGGCTTTTGAGGCGGGCGAAAAATTCGGACTCAACATGGAAAAGGTCGATCGTGTTCTTGGCGTCGCCTTGGGAAGTGGTGTTGAAACCAACCCTCTGCAAATGGCTCAAGCATATGCTGCCTTTGCAAATGAAGGTTTAATGCCGGAAGCTCATTTTATTAGTAGAATTGAAAATGCTAGTGGTCAGGTCATTGCGAGCCATAAAAATTCACAAAAACGGGTGATTGATAAGTCTGTAGCTGATAAGATGACCAGTATGATGTTGGGGACATTTACCAACGGTACCGGTATTAGTTCATCTCCTGCAGATTATGTCATGGCAGGAAAAACTGGAACAACTGAAGCTGTTTTCAATCCTGAATACACAAGTGACCAGTGGGTGATTGGTTATACACCGGATGTAGTGATTAGTCACTGGCTTGGTTTCCCGACGACTGATGAAAATCACTATCTAGCTGGCTCTACTTCAAACGGTGCAGCCCATGTCTTTAGAAACATTGCCAATACCATTTTACCTTATACGCCAGGAAGTACCTTCACGGTTGAAAATGCTTATCAGCAAAATGGAATTGCACCAGCCAATACAAGAAATCAAGTGCAGAGTAATGAAACGAATCAGACGGATGATACCCTTTCTGATATTAGAAGTCGTGCGCAAAATCTGGTAGATGAGGCCAGTCGTGCTATCTCGGATGCGAAGATTAAGGAAAAGGCTCAAACGATATGGGATTCGGTAGTCAATCTATTTCGTTAAGATGCTTGTCAAAGCCTATCTTTCTTGTTATAATAGATAAGATGGAGGCGTTATGGCACTAAAAAAAGCAAGCCTAGCTTGTGCGGTTTGTGGTTCGAGAAACTATTCAATCAAGATCAGCGGAAACCCCAAGCCAACACGACTAGAAGTAAATAAATTTTGTAAACATTGTGGTAAGTACACTACACACAGAGAAACGAGATAGGAGAGAGCGATGCGTTTTATTGGAGATATTTTTAGACTTCTTAAAGACACAACATGGCCAACTCGCAAGGAAAGCTGGAGAGATTTTCGTTCTATCATGGAATACACAGCTTTCTTTGTTGTGATTATTTATATTTTTGACAAGTTGATTGTTTCAGGTTTGATTCGATTTATTAACATTTTTTAGAAGACCTGCGGAGTTATTCACGCTAGAAATCTTCTATTATGAAAGGAAGTATCATGGATAGTTTTGATAAAGGATGGTTTGTCTTACAAACCTATTCTGGTTATGAAAATAAGGTAAAAGAAAATCTATTACAACGTGCACAAACCTACAATATGTTGGATAATATTTTACGTGTTGAAATTCCAACACAAACAGTGCAAGTTGAAAAAAATGGAAAGAGAAAAGAAGTAGAAGAGAATCGCTTTCCAGGTTATGTTCTTGTGGAAATGGTGATGACAGATGAAGCTTGGTTTGTTGTTCGAAACACACCAAACGTTACAGGATTCGTTGGATCTCACGGAAATAGATCAAAACCAACTCCATTATTGGAACAAGAAATCCGTGATATCTTGGTTTCTATGGGACAAACTGTACAGGAGTTTGATATCGATGTTGAAGTTGGTCAAACTGTACGTATCATTGATGGAGCTTTTGCAGACTATACTGGTAAGATTACAGAGATTGATAACAATAAAGTGAAGATGATTATCTCTATGTTTGGTAATGACACAGTTGCAGAAGTAAACCTAAACCAAATTGCAGAATTATAACCCCAAGAGAGGCCTGTCCTCTCTTTTTTGTGCAGTTTAGACGGTGTAGGGAACAGAATGGGGAAAATGGGACAAAAGTGTTTCTGAATCTGTTAAACTGTATCTAGAAAGGGGAACGTTATGTTTAAAGAATTGTATAAAGAAGTCCAGGGAATTGTATATAAAAGTAGAAATGAATATTACCTTCATTTATGGGAGCTATCGGATTGGGACCAAGAGGGGATGATTTGCTTACATGAATTGATTAGTAGAGAAGAAGGAATAGTAGAAGACATTCCTCGTTTAAGAAAATATTTCAAAACTAAGTTCCGTAATCGAATTCTAGACTATATCCGTAAGCAAGAAAGTCAAAAACGAAGATATGATAAAGAACCCTATGAAGAAGTAGGTGAGATTAGTCATCGTATCAGTGAGGGAGGTCTGTGTCTAGATGATTATTATCTCTTTCATGAGACACTAAGAGATTATAGAAGTAAACAAAGTAAAGACAAACAAGAAGAGTTAGAACGGGTCCTAAGACATGAACGCTTCCGAGGGCGTCAAAGAGTATTAAAAGACTTACGTATTGTGTTTAAGGAGTTTGATATCCGTACTCGGTAAGAAGCTATGCAAAAAAAAGAAAAAAACAGAAAAAGTTGTTGACAAAAAATAAAAAGCCTGTATAATAGTAAGAGTTGAAAATAACAACTCTGGTCCGTTGGTCAAGGGGTTAAGACACCGCCTTTTCACGGCGGTAACACGGGTTCGAATCCCGTACGGACTATGGTATGTTGCGGATGGAACACTTGATGAAAAAAGATTAAAAAAGTTTCAAAAAAGTGTTGACAAGCGAAAGCACCTGTGATATACTAATATAGTTGTCGCTTGAGAGAAGTGAGTGACAAAGACCTTTGAAAACTGAACAAGACGAACCAATGTGCAGGGCACTACAACTAAGGTTGTAGTACTGAACAATGAAAAAA
>NZ_JVGV01000025.1:0-6765 GCF_001076775.1 Streptococcus pseudopneumoniae | reverse complement strand
CTAACTTTTGGGGTGTTTTTATTATGAAATTAACTTATGATGATAAAGTTCAGATCTATGAACTTAGAAAACAAGGATATAGCTTAGAGAAGCTTTCAAATAAATTTGGGATAAACAATTCTAATATTAGGTACATGATTAAATTGATTGATCGTTATGGAATAGAGTTCGTCAAAAAAGAAAAAAATCGTTACTATTCTCCTGAATTAAAACAAGAAATGATTGATAAAGTCCTACATGAAAACTGGTCTCAAGATAGAGTTTCTCTCGAATATGCTCTCCCAAATCGTGGTATGCTTCCAAATTGGATGGCACAATACAAGAAAAACGGGTATACTATTGTTGAGAAAACAAGAGGGAGAGTACCTAAAATGGGACGTAAACCAAAGAAGAAACCCGAAGAGATGACAGAGTTAGAACGACTTCAAGCAGAAAACGAGTATCTGAGAGCGGAGAATGCTGTCCTAAAAAAGTTGAGAGAACTCCGCTTGAAGGAGGAAAAAGAGAAAGAAGAAAGACAGAAATTGTTCAAGAATTAATCACTGATTTTTCGTTAGATATTCTTCTAAAAACCATTAAACTCGCTCGTTCGACCTACTACTATCATTTGAAACAGCTAGACAAACCAGATAAGGATCAAAAGCTTAAAGCTGAAATTCAAGCTATTTTTACCGAACAAAAAGGAAATTACGGCTATCGTCGAATCCATTTAGAATTAAGAAATCGTGGTTATGTGGTCAATCATAAAAGAGTTCAACGCTTGATGAAAGTGCTCAATTTACAAGCTAGAATCCGCAAGAAACGCAAGTATTCTTCTCATAAAGGAGATGTTGGCAAGAAAGCAGACAACCTTATTCAACGCCAATTTGAAGCAGCTAAACCAATGGAAAAGTGTTATACGGACGTGACAGAATTTGCCATTCCAGCAAGCGCTCAAAAGCTTTACTTATCACCAGTTTTAGATGGCTTTAATAGCGAAATTATCGCCTATAATCTTTCAACTTCACCCAACTTAGAACAAGTAAAAACAATGTTGGAACAAGCATTCACAGAGAAGCGCTACGAGAATACGATTCTCCATAGTGACCAAGGCTGGCAATATCAACACGATTCTTATCATCAGTTTCTAGAGGGTAAGGGAATTCAAGCATCCATGTCACGTAAAGGTAACAGCCCAGACAACGGCATGATGGAATCTTTCTTTGGTATTCTGAAATCGGAGATGTTTTATGGTTATGAGAAGTCATTTGAGTCGCTCAACCAATTGGAACAAGCCATTGTAGACTATATTGATTACTACAACAATAAACGAATTAAGGTAAAACTAAAAGGACTCAGTCCTGTGCAATACAGAACTAAATCCTTCGGATAAATTAATTGTCTAACTTTTTGGGGTCAGTACAACGGAATACTATGCTTTAATTTTATTTTATGAAGTTGAGATACTACTTTCATTTTTTTCCTCCTATCTGATTTTCTACGATTATTTTACACCGTATAGAATTCCCTTAATATAACTTTTTGGACTAGGTTTATCAATTTTTCAGTTTATCATTTCTAAGAACTATTACTTTTCCGACATCTCGATAAAACATATCTGTTTTGTACATGATATCGTATTTTCAAAGTGATATAATTTAAATACGAGGCTAGTATATGAAATTAAATCGCGAGTTATCAAAAAAACATTCTATTCATTTTTTCTTTAAACTCCTACTTGTACTACTATTGATAAATATTTTAATCAATATTGCTATGAGTAACATAACCAGAAATTTTATTAAAAACCAAAATATAGTACACTTACGTAGTTCAATTGAAATTTATGCTGACTCTGTTAATGAAAAATTACATTCTGCAGAGAGGTTTATGTATTCAACAATAACGCATAATGAATCTTTAGAGAAATTAAATCATGTACAAACGTTTCTTGAGTATCAAGAAAATCTTAAAAAAGTTCAAACTAGCTTTACAGAGTTTGAATATCAAAATGAAACTCATATGACATTCTTATTAGAAACCGATAGTACTGATCATTTTATAAATGTCTCCAATCTTTATATTCCATATGAAGATTATTTACTGTTAAAAACATATCTAAAATCACTAAGTAGCGATATAAGTGACCGTAAGTGGAAAAATGTAACTACTAAAAACAGCGAATACTTAGTTAAATCTGTTCATTACGAAGGAAAAATCATTTATGCCGTCATATCTTCAGAAGATATCCTAAAACCTCTCAATAAACTTAATATTGGTAATAATGGTAAACTCTCCCTAAAAGAGCCTAACAATATACCGTCCTCTAATTACCTAATTCATGCCCAAAATGAAAAAACGCATTTACCTTTCGATATTTATGTTTTAGTCGATTATGCCGAAGTCTTTAGAAATATCACACTCTTAGAAGTATTTTTATCAGCTGTTCCTATCATTATCACCATTTTATCAATCATCATTATCCTGTATATTCGTCAATGGATGATTAAACCAATAACAAGACTCACTGAGCGACTCTCTCAACTTGGGGACTCCATCCCCCCTTCTGAATTTTTTATATCTGAAGGTATACTAGAAATTGATAAGGCAAATGATAAACTTAATAAAGTAATATTTGATATGCAAGAATTAAAAATACGAGAATACCATTCACAACTAGAACTTAAGAAGATAGAACTTAATTATCTAAAGAACCAAATCCGTCCGCATTTCTACTTAAATATGTTATCAATGATTCATAGTATGCTTCAAACAAAAAACTATAAGGAAATTGAAGAATTAACTATCCTAACTTCAAATTATCTCCGTCATTTATTTATGGCTAATCAAGATTTTTCAGAACTTAAAGATGAAGTTCAGCATATTAAAGATTATTTAGAAATACAACGAATTCGATATGGAAATAGCATCTACTTTTCACTAGACTACAATTCTGATTTACAAAATACTCTTGTCCCATCATTACTTTTACAAACATTTATTGAAAACACAATCAAACACGGTTTTTCATTTCAGAATTTATTTACAATTTTGCTATCGATAAAAAAAGTAAAAACTGAGAACTCAGATTATATTCAGATTTGTATCGAGGATAATGGTCCAGGTTTCTCTGAAGAAATTTTATCAAAACTAAATCAGAAACAGTCTCTAATAACAGAAGATGGACATCATATTGGGATCACAAACACCATCGAACGTTTAAATCTTCTCTATCCTAATGACTATAGTATTGCATTTGAAAATAATGAAGAAGGTGGAGCTAAAATTCTTTTACTCATTCCATACAAGATTATAGACGGAGGTTATAATGAACATTTTATTAGTTGATGACGATCGCTTTATCATTGAGGCTTTACGAGAGAAAATAAATTGGGATAAACTACACATTGACATTGTTTATGTTGCCTATAGCCTCACTCAAGCTCAAAATATTATTAGAGAGCATCCTATTGATCTTATGATAAGCGATATAGAAATGCCTCAAGGCAGCGGCCTCGAACTCTTATCTTGGATTAGAAATGAAAAATATGATATAAAAACAATTTTTTTAACCAATTACGCCGACTTCAACTATGCTCAAAAAGCAATTGAATTGCAAAGCTTCGAATACTATCTAAAACCCATTAACTTTGAAAAATTAGAATTTATTATTCAAAAAGCCATTAGTAAAATTGAGAATCATAACTTAAATGGAAAAAATGATTCGCTTTTACAAATAGAAGATAATTTCTGGTATGATTACCTTAGAAAACCTCAAATTTCTCGCATTGATGAGCTAGAAATAATAGCAAGCAAACAAGATTTTATTCTTCAAAAACACCAGTATTTTTTTCTTGCAGTTTTAACAATCAATCTTAATGAAGAAGATTATTCTGCAGAAACTCCATCATGGACTTCTCAACTAAAAAGAGAACTTCAAAGAATTTCACAACCTTCTTATAAGCTGATAAGTTTGTTCAAGATGGAAAGCCAGGTTGATCAATATGTTTGTCTCTTTAGAGTAGACTCATCCAAACGTAGTGACAAATTGGCATATGAGATTCATTCTCAAATTTCTAATAACTTTAGTAAATACTCAAACATTATATATAAGAGTTGCCATAAAATATCCGATGTTTTATTTCATACCAAAGAACTCTACACTTATAATGAACAGTATGTCTCTTATTGGAATACTATTATATGTGTTCCACATAGTTTCCCAACTTCTTTCAAAACAGAAACTCTTTCAATTACGTTTTTAGATAGCTTAAGCGAATATGAATTAAGAGAAAAAATTAATTCACTCGTCTATAATTCTCAAATCCCTACTTTCACGCTACAACAAATTTTACTAGATTGGACTCAACAAATAGGAATATATCTAGATCAAAATGGAATTTCAGCACATAAATTATTCCAAAATAGCACTCATGATTTCTTATTCCAACGACGCTTTCATTCAATTGAATCATTTCAGGATTACTTTGATTATTACTGGTCACATGCTAAGAAATTTGCAACAAACATTGAAAACCAGAAAAATAGTATTCAACGCATCGTCGAATACATAGATCATCACTACTATGAAGATATAAATCGTTCTATATTAGCAGATATGGTTTATCTCAGTGCAGATCATTTAGCTAGAATTTTTAAAAAAGAAACTGGAGAAACTCTTGTTAAATACATAACGGATAAGCGCATTAATGCTGCTAAATCTCTCCTATCCCAAACAAATATCTCGATATCACAGGTATCTTGTCAAGTAGGGTATGATAATTATTCTTACTTTACTAAAATTTTTAAACAAAGGACTGGACTTTCTCCTGGAGATTACCGTAAAACATATCAAAATAAAATGTAAGCAATTTAAATCATTGAAATGATAAGTAAAATTCAAGATTTGTAGTAATTTTTGAAATTCTACAGTTTTTCCAAAGATAAGTTAAATGATAATTTTTTAGATTATCATCAGCACAATATCTTTCAGTCCAACATAGCTCCAAAAATTTCTTTAAAATTGTTGATAAGGCAACTTCTTAAAAAGTCAGTTTGAAAAGAAAATCCAGTAAATATTTCTAGGATAAAACGTATACTATCAAGCTTTTACTGAACAACCTTGATCATATGCGTTTTATTATGGAAATATTTGCTTCATTTTCTCCTGAAATAGAGTTTATTCTATCCTATTTTCTCTTTTTCTAATGACTTACTTCAGGTTCTTTCCTCTTGGAAAAAACAACAAAGATATGAACTAGCAAAGTTTGGCATCATCAGTAATCCAGAACAATTTGTTTTTACATATATCGACACAAAAGGAAACATCAACAAGCCTTTACATGCTGACTATCTAAACAATAAAATGAAAAATATCAGAAAGCGATATAAAGAACTAGCACATGTTACACCTCATAAACTGCAACATACAGGAACGACACTTGCAAAACAAGCAGGACTCTCACTCGAAGCTATTTCAGAAGCTTTAACTCACAGTGATAAAGAAGTAACTAAGACTTATGTCAACACTTCAAATGTCATTCCAATGGCTGTTGGAGAGATTGCTTATCGCAATCTTAAAAAGTAATGGTGTGAATTTTACTAAAAATCATCAAAAAAACACCCCATGGTGTGAACCATGAAGTGTTGTAAATGCTGTATTGTAGCTGGTTCTTAACGTTTTGAGAACTGGCTAGCTTTACGAGCTTATATCTTAAGATCTGGTTTTTCTACATTATGATATTTATGGTAAATTATCACTGAAATCAAGTTCTTTTAAGAGATAAATCCTCAATTTTTACATATATAATCCTTTTAAAAATCAAGAGGTTATCACTTTTTAGTTTTCGGAGCTTATGTAGTTGAGAAAGAAATACAATAAAATTAATAATACAACATCCCCTAACAATTACTGACCGTTAGGGGATATTTCTATTCACCGAATATATTTTACATTCTTGTATTCATTAACTCCGTCAAAGATCATTCTTCGTCTTCTTTTTTACTTAAAATGAAGAAGCCTAATCCAAAAAGAATTGAACTTGTTGCTACAGATAAGAGTCCTAAACTATTTGCCGTACCAGTTTTCGGCAAGGTTGTTTGAGTTTCTTTCTGTTTCACTTCATCTTTTTCTGGTTGAGCATGTGTTTCATTTGTAGGAACATGAAGAGCATCTGGAGTCTGTTCAGGTTTCACATTATCATTTGTTTGAGTTACTCCTGAAGAGGCAACTTTTCTAAAGATATGTGTAACTACTTCTCCATTTTCATCTACTTCAGTTCTTACAAATTCATAACCTTCGATTTCACCATGTTCAAATGCTTCATTTTCCTCACCTAATACTTTAGGAGTTTTCGCATCTGCTGGTTTCAACTCATTACCGTTTTCATCAACCCATTTAGTAATAATCAGTTTAACTTTTGGTAATTGAGCTGGTTCTGGAAGTTCACCATTTATAGCAATGTTCCCATTAAACTCTGAGAACTCATGAGTTGGTGCATCCGGTGTACTTGTTCCACCCATAAACTCAGGAATATCTACACTTGGTGGTATGATGAGGTTTCCATTTCCATCTACACCAGTCGATCCAATTGGGTCTGTGTATTCTGGCACTTCACTTATTGGTGCATCCGGTGCGTTTACACCTCCTGTGAAGTCTGGTGCTTCTGGTTGTGTTTCTGGAGTGCCTTTAGCATTTATTTGACGGACAGTCAGCTTCACTTCAACTTCTTCGCTTGTGCCATCTGGGTAACGAACGATCACTGTTCCGGATACTTCGCCTGGTTG
>NZ_JVGV01000024.1:0-90195 GCF_001076775.1 Streptococcus pseudopneumoniae | reverse complement strand
TTTAACAACGTTTTACCAAGGAATGCAAAAGAATGCAAAGGAATAATGGAGCCGGTGGGAGTCGAACCCACGTCCAAACACCTGCCAACATATTTGTCTACAACCATAGGTTATGTATTAGTTTAACAGTCCCTCGACACATAACTCAAGCCTAGAAACTGCGAGTCTATCAATCTCTTATCAAGCCGCTAGACAAGACTTGATCGTATCTCGCTAATAATAAGACCTGTCATTGAACACGAGCAATCCAAATCGGGTCACGCCTGCTGGTTTTTAGGCAGCTAGAGCGTAAGAAGTGTTATTTTTTGCAGTTATATTTAACTGAGCGTTTACGTCGCCACACGAGTCGCAAAATATGCCTCATAATGCCTGTCGAATCCGTAACGACCCCAAAAGACAATAAAACCATTATACCTTATCTAACTCAAAAATGCAAAAAGGAAATCAACTAACTACACAAGATAGTCTTTCAAAGCTTTGGTCAAAACCTGATAACCAGTAACACTAAGGTGCAACCCATCAGTTGTATAATCTTTTTTGAGTTGACCTTCTTGGTCTATCAAACTATCAAAAACTGGCGCAAATTCTACCTGCATATAGGCAGAAGCAAGTTCTTTATAGGCTTGATTCCATTTCTGAATTTTTTCATTCGTGCGGATATAGACTGTCTGCTTGTACTCCTCTCCCTCATTGACTGGCAAAATAGAAAGCAATTTCATCTCTGTCAATGGATAATCGCGAGCAATAGTTTGAATAATAGCTTCAAGATTATTGAGAGCCTCATTCACAGGCACATCTTTTCCGATATCATTTGTCCCAATCAAAAGGACAATTTTATCTACTACTCCACCGTAAAGATGCGCATCTAGATTCTCTAGTAACAGCCCTGTCTGATACCCTCGAATGCCTCGATTGACAATCGTCTTCGAAGTCCCAAATAGTTCCTGCAGAGGATAATATTCGACAATGGAATCCCCAATAAAAAGAATGTCTGGTTCTACAACAGAAACCTGATTTAAGTGACGATACTTGGTTTGGATTTTTTCTTGTTCCTTTAGTAACCAATTTTCTAATAACTGTACTGCCACTTCATTCTCCTTTTTCTAACCAGTTTTCCAAGACTTGATAAACTCCGCCTTGGCTGTTGGCTGGCGCTAGAGCCGTCGCCACAGCTTTGGCCTTATCATCAGCATTTTCCATTGCATAGGCAATTCCAGCCATTTCAAGCATTTCAACATCATTTTCACTGTCACCAAAAGCCATGATTTGTTGGGGGTTCAAGTCCCAACGCTTGAGTAATTCTTCCAAGCCCCATGCTTTATGAATCCCAGCTTGAAGGATATCAATGCAACCATAGCCACTCGATACAGCACGAACACGGCCATCAAAGAGTTCATTGATTTCTTCCAAGACCGAACTCAAACGTTCCTCACCAACAACCATACTCATCTTGAGCACACCACCAAAGAGGTCAGAGGTTAATTCGTCCACAAATTGCATCCGTTGGTAGAATTTTTCAATCATTTCTGGAGTCATAAAACTTTCAAGATCTGTAAAAATCGTACCTTCTTTGACGAAACCACCCTTCATCCCCGTTACAACAAACTGGTCCTGACACGCTCGATCCTTGAAACGAGTCAAAGCCTTATCGACAATGGCATCATCCCAAGTCTGAGCCTGAATCAGTTCATTGTTTTCAAAAATACGAGCACCGTTTGCAACAACCAGAACCACTCGATCGACCAAGTGCTCCAGTAGTTGCCTCATGCGATGAATTTCATTGCCCGTCGCGATGACAAAACGAATACCCCTTTGATCCAACTGATCTAAAATCTTTTCCAAGCGTGGAAGATCAAGCTGGCCTCTAGCATCCAGCAAGGTCCCATCCATATCTGTCGCAATTATTTTAATCGTCATTTACTTCCCTCTGGATTCAAGCTAATCCCACTTCAATCCCACATGTTCGTTCATTTCTTTATAGGCTGTATCAATTCGTTCCTTAGTCGCTTCATCTAACTGGTCACGATGACTACCACCCTCGATAAAATCTTCTAAGATATAGGTTTGGTAAAGGAAGAGTGGATAACCTTCTGGAGAATAGGTTCCTTTTGGTGTACGATTTACCCAAGAAGGATGTGCTTTGGCAGTTTCTATTGTCGTCTTACCTGCTTTTTTCTTAATAGTCACATCCATGAGCACGCCACGCTCTGTCCACTTAGCATTCTCTTCATCTTGCATGGTTTCAATTCGTTGATTGGAAATGAAGTTCCCCATTGAATAGATAATGAGTTTCTTGTCTCCATCTTTTTCAACCGTTTCAGATGGTTCAACTACGTGAGGGTGCCCTCCAAAGATAATATCAGCTCCCCAATCGATCATCTTGTGATAAAGAGCCTTTTGTTCTTCAGTTGGTTCCAAGCGATACTCCACACCCATCTGAGGCATGATAATGGTGATATCTGCTTCCTTCTCTGCTCGTTCAATTTCAGCCTTCATCTTGTCTTCATTTAGGTCTGAAAGATAGCGGTTATAGTCTTCTTGAGAAATATTTTGCTCAATTCCATTAAAACCATAAGAATAGGCCAAAAGTGCAACCTTAATACCGTTCACTTCCTTGATAACCAGTGGAGCTTGATCACGGGACTCATGCGTATACACTCCAATAGGTGTCATTCCTGCCTTCTCAATAGCATCTGCTGTTGAGACCACACCTTCTATTTGTGAATCTAGGATATGGTTATGCGCCAAGTCTAGCACTTGATAACCGGCATCCTTGATGGCATCCATAACTTCGCCAGGTGCATTAAAAAGAGGATAACCAGCCAAATAGTGGTCCTTGTTTACCGTACCTTCAAAATCGCCTATAATCAGATCTGCTTGTTTGAGCCATGGTTTCACATAATCAAAATTTTCATGAAAATCATAGGTTCCATCTTCTTTTAAAGCAGAACGATAGATGGGAATATGATAGAGGAGGTCCCCGTTGGCCATAATTCTAGCAGTTTTTTCCTCTTCCTGATCTTTAGAATTTTGATTCGTCTTATTTGCTTCTTGAGAAATGGCATCCTTTTTTTGACTGGTTAAGGGGATTCCTTGGAAACTTTCAAACAACAAGACCAAGCCCATTGATAAAGCAACAGCTAGCAAGAGTATCGCCACAAATCCCTTATTACTCCACTTGCGGTAACTCCTAAAAAAGTTTACAAAACCCCTCATAAAACGAAAAACTGGTCCACGTTTATGTCTATCTTGTCTTCTTTGCATCTTCATTCTCCCCACTTTCTAATGCAAGCCTTTTCTTTTTATTATATCACAGATAAGTAATTCTTTCACAATTGAATCGAACCTAGTAGGCATTTTCTATAAAAGCTCGATGCCGTAATGCTTTCAATCCTTGTCATTTTGTGATATCATGTAGAGGTAATGAAAGGAGAGAAAATGTCTGCTATAGAACGTATTACAAAAGCTGCTCACTTAATTGATATGAACGATATTATCCGCGAAGGGAATCCTACTCTACGCGCGGTTGCTGAGGAAGTCACTTTCCCCTTGTCTGATCAGGAAATCATCCTTGGCGAAAAGATGATGCAATTCCTCAAACATTCCCAAGATCCTGTCATGGCTGAAAAAATGGGACTACGCGGTGGGGTTGGACTTGCTGCCCCTCAATTAGATATATCAAAACGTATTATCGCTGTTTTGGTGCCAAACATTGTCGAAGAAGGCGAAACTCCACAGGAAGCTTACGACTTGCAAGCTATTATGTACAATCCAAAAATCGTCTCTCACTCTGTTCAAGACGCTGCTCTTGGTGAAGGAGAAGGTTGCCTGTCTGTTGACCGCAACGTACCTGGCTATGTAGTTCGCCATGCCCGCGTTACGGTTGACTACTTTGACAAGGATGGAGAAAAACACCGTATCAAACTCAAAGGCTACAACTCCATCGTTGTTCAGCATGAAATTGACCACATCAACGGAATCATGTTTTACGATCGTATCAATGAAAAAGACCCATTTGAAGTTAAAGATGGTCTACTGATTCTTGAATAAATAAAATCCCGTTGCAAGACGGGGTTTTGTGTTATAATAGAGGCATGAAAACAAATGATATTGTCTATGGCGTCCACGCCGTTACCGAAGCCCTCCTTGCAAACACAGGGAACAAACTTTACCTCCAAGAAGATCTCCGAGGTAAGAATGTTGAGAAAGTCAAGGAACTGGCTACAGAAAAAAAAGTATCCATTTCTTGGACTTCAAAAAAATCCCTCTCTGAGATGACTGAAGGTGCTGTCCACCAAGGTTTCGTTCTACGAGTATCCGAATTTGCCTATAGCGAACTGGACCAAATCCTTGCCAAAACACGCCAAGAAGAAAATCCACTTCTATTGATTCTGGATGGGTTAACTGACCCTCATAATCTAGGTTCCATCTTGAGAACAGCTGATGCGACCAACGTTTCAGGTGTCATCATTCCCAAGCACCGTGCTGTCGGAGTTACTCCTGTCGTTGCCAAAACGGCCACAGGTGCTATTGAACACGTTCCAATTGCCCGCGTAACCAATCTGAGCCAAACTCTAGACAAACTCAAGGGTGAAGGCTTCTGGACCTTTGGAACAGATATGAACGGTACTCCTTGCCATAAGTGGAATACAAAAGGAAAAATCGCCCTCATCATCGGAAATGAAGGAAAAGGCATCTCTACCAACATCAAAAAACAGGTCGATGAAATGATTACTATTCCCATGAATGGACATGTTCAAAGCCTTAATGCCAGTGTTGCTGCAGCCATTCTCATGTACGAAGTTTTCCGAAATAGACTATAAAAAAAGTTTCCAGTCATCTGATTGGAAACTTTTTTATGATTAACTATGTTCTGTAATAAACTTGTAAGCTTCTTGACCAGCGATAGCTCCATCTCCAACTGCTGTTGTTACTTGGCGAAGGTCTTTCAAGCGAACATCTCCAACGGCAAAGATACCATCAACTGCAGTTTTCATGTGGTTATCTGTCACAATCCAGCCAGCCTGATCTTGGATATTCAATTCTTTAACAAAATCGCTAAGAGGGTCCAATCCAACATAGATAAAGACGCCACCGAAGGCTTGTTCTGTCACTTGACCTGTTTTCACATTTTCAAATACGACAGATTCTACTCGGTTTTCACCCTTGATTTCCTTGACTACAGAATCCCAGATAAAGCTGATTTTCTCATTCGCAAAGGCGCGGTCTTGTAAAACCTTTTGAGCACGAAGTTGGTCACGACGGTGAACAATGGTAACAGTCTTAGCAAAACGAGTCAAGAAGAGGGCTTCTTCAACAGCTGAATCTCCACCACCAACTACCAACAAATTTTGGTCACGGAAGAAAGCACCATCACACACGGCACAGTAAGAAACACCACGACTGTTCAGTTCTTCTTCTCCAGGCACTCCCAAAGGACGGTGTTTAGAGCCAGTTGCTACGATAACTGTACGTGTTTCATATGTTTGATCATCAGTAATCACTTTCTTAAAATTACCATGGTCTTCTACATTTTCAACATAACCATAAATGTGCTCAACACCAAGATTTTCAAGCGGTTCAAACATTTTTTCTGCCAATTCTGGCCCACTAATATTAGCGTATCCAGGGTAATTTTCAATATCAGATGTATTATTCATCTGACCACCTGGCAGACCACCTTCAATCAAGGCTACTTTTAGATTGCTTCGAGCAGCATACAAGGCTGCAGTCATACCTGCAGGTCCAGCACCGATAATAATAGTATCGTACATATAGATTCCTTCTTTCTTGTTGTAACTGTCTTTATTCTAACTCTTTCTTGTCAATCAAGCAAGGATTATGCCTTGAAAACAAGAATTAAACTCATAACCGCAAAGGATAATACTGGAACAACCAAGACCCCAATCATAATCATATCATAGAGATGGGCTTGGCGAGCCTTAGCTGTCTTATCAACTCCCGACATGGCTCTCAGTCCAATCCAAATCCCTAAAAAAATCAGGACGAGGATGGTGGTCAAGATCAAACTCTCGAAATATAAAGAAAATAGTTGCAGTAGCATGATTTCTCTCATTTCTATCTTTTTTAAAGAGTAAACTCAGCTAGTCCAACTAACTGAGTTTTCCTTTATCTATTATATCAAATATAAGTCCGTTTGTAACTAGCGAAGAATTCTTTTGTCCGCTCTTCTTTAGGATGGTGGATAATCTCATCCGGTGTTCCAGACTCGATGATTTTCCCCTTATCTAAGAAGAGAATCTTATCAGCCACTTGGGCTACAAAGGACATGTCATGACTAACCAAAATCATAGTTTGACCTGACTTAGCAGCATCTGCAATAGACTTTTCTACTTCACCAACCAATTCTGGGTCAAGTGCTGAAGTTGGTTCGTCTAAGAGTAAGACATCTGGTTTCATAGCGAGAGCACGCGCCAAGGCAACCCGTTGCTTCTGTCCACCTGATAAATGGCGAGGGTAATGGTTTTCACGGTCAGAAAGCCCAACCTTAGCCAACTCTTCCTTGGCAATCTTAGTCGCTTCTTGGTCAGACAATTTCTTGACAACAACCAAGCCTTCTTTCACATTATCAAGTGCTGTTCGGCGTTCAAACAAATTAAACTGTTGGAAAACCATAGACAGCTTACGGCGTAGGGCAAGGATTTCTTCTTGAGTGATTTTTGAAAAATCAACTGAGAAATCATCAATCTGAATAGAGCCACTGTCAGGTGTTTCAAGATAATTGAGACTGCGAAGGAAGGTTGATTTTCCAGCTCCTGAAGAACCAATCAAGGCTACAACTTCCCCTTTTTGAATATCCAAGTCCAGATGATCCAAGACAGTCTGTCCTGAAAAGGATTTGCTTAAATTCGAAATCTTAATCATTAACGAAGGTCTCCTTTCACATCTGTTTGCACTGTATCAGGTGCAGAAATAGCCATTTTTCTCTCGATGAAACGACCGAGGCTTTCAATTCCAATATTGACTACCCAATAAACAAGAGCAACGGAGATAAAGCGTTCAAAATAGCGGTAATCAGCCCCACCTAAAATCTGAGCTTGGGCAAAGACTTCCACAACACCCGCACTAAAGGCTAGGGAAGTTCCCTTGGTCAAGCCGATGAGGGAGTTAATTAAGGTTGGAGTAGCTACCACCGCTGCATTTGGAATAATCACTCGACGATAAACTTGCGCTCGGGTCATCCCCAGACTGCGTGCCGCCTCAATCTCACCAGGATTGACTGAGAGAATGGCTGCACGAATGGTTTCACTAGCATAAGCTGCCTCATTAAAGGCAAAGGCTACAATCGCAAAAACAGCCGCTGGAATCGCATTGATATTGAAACCAGTACCCCATTGCTGATTGAGAGCTTTCAAAGCCAAAGGGATTCCGTAGTAGGTCAACATGAGTTGCACCAAAATCGGTGTCCCTTTTAAGAAGCTAACAAAGAAGGCCTGCAAGGGATATAAAATCTTGACACGATTGATTTTCACAATGGCAAAAAGCAGCGCCAAAACCAAGCCAAAAAGGGCACCACCAATTGTCAACATAATCGTTGTTGGAAGTTGTTGGACAATTCTTGGAATTCCATCAAAGACCGAACGCAGGCTAAAAAGCTTGCCATCCGGAATCAATTGCATCAAGTTTTGATACCAATCTGATGCTAAAATCGTTGTAACATTCATAAAAACATCCTCTCCTGATAATGATTCATTCTACCATACTTCTGCCGTCAATGAAATTATTTGCTACGGTCAGATACAGACTTTGTCTACCTACTAGTTTATCATACTTTGAAACAGGGAGGTTATATATTTTATCTATCAAAGAGATAGATAAAAACTATTTCAATCCCAATTCTTCATAAGCTTTTCGATAACCAATTTGCTTAACAGTTCCATTTTCTACTAAAATTGGCCGTTTTAACAACATACCGTCACTTGCTAGCAACTCAGCCGCTTCTTGGTTTGACAGGCTTCCTACCTTATCTTTCAGCCCCAATTCACGGTATTTGATTCCACTGGTGTTGAAAAATTGCTTTAGCTCGAACCCTGAGGTCTCTAGCCAATTTAAAATGACTTCTTGGCTGGGTGTTTCTTCTACGATGTGAACAGCTTTGTAGTCCACACCGAGTTGGTTTAATTCTTGTTTTGCTTTTTTACAAGTTGAACATTTTGGGTATTCGATAAATTCTAACATGTGTTTCACTTTCTATTGTTTCTATCTTTAAAATCTGCGCCTTCATGCTCCAAGAGCCAAGCTTTCTTTTCCACTCCTGCAGCATACCCTGTCAGACGCTTGCCTGCTCCTAGCACACGATGACAAGGTACTAGGATAGACCAAGGATTGCGCCCCACTGCTCCACCAATTGCTTGAGCAGAATCCACTTGTAGCTCTTGAGCTATTTGTCCATAGGTCACTGTCTGACCATAAGGAATTCCCTGTAAATAGGACCAAACTCTCTTTTCAAAATCTGTTCCGATTGGAGCTAAGGGCAAGTTGGATAAATCCTGAGACTTGCCTTTAAAGTAATCATCTAAGCAAGCAATAACTGGGGTTAAAATGGGATGACTAACAACTGCTTCTATCGTCTCATCTCCTAGTCCCCTCTCAAAATGCTTCTGCTCCTGCACCCAAATGCCATACAAATAATGGTCATCAGCTACGAGAGAAAAGGAGCCAATTGGCGAAGAGTAAAGCATTTTTGCGTACTTCTTTTGCATTATTTCTTCAATTTTTGATAGGCCAAGCGTTCGCCATCAACTGGAACCTTACCAACCTGTTTAAAACCTAGTTTTTCAAAGATATGCTGCATGGCCTTGTTTGCAACATGCGTATCTGAGCGAAAATCTAGATAATCAAAACCTTCAATCAAGCCCTCTAAGAAGGTTTGAGCAACTCCCTGTCCCTGGACATCTGCTGCCACAGCAATACGGTGAAAGACTAGGTACTCTGACTCTCCAGCTTGCCATTTCCCTTCATAAATGGCTTCATAGGCTGCCTCTGGACTTTTGGTCACAGCTGCATATGCTAGTAGTTCTCCCTCTTCCAAGGCTACGTAGGCTTGACCTGAGATAATATCTTCAATAATAATATCAGCATTTGGATAGCCATTTTGCCACTGGTCACTACCAGCATCTGCTAAACATTTTTTAGCATCCTCCATCACCTGCATAATAGCATCTACTTCATTTGGAAAAGCTAAACGAATTTCCATCTTTTCTCCTCATTTCTGACTAGTTTCTCCCATCATAGCATAATTTAAGTCTTTCTACAAGCAGTTAAAACTTGACTTTCTATTTTTGTTATTTTATAATCTAGTTATTAAAACTAGATAAAAAGGAGTTGGAAATGAAAACTACCTTTTCCTTCCCAAAATGGGCAGAAATTCCAAACATCGACCTCTATCTGGACCAAGTTTTGCTCTATGTCAATCAGGTCTGCGCCTCTATCTCTGCTGATAAAGACAAGGGCCTAACAGCATCTATGGTCAATAATTATGTGAAACATGGTTACCTGACAAAGCCTGACAAGAAAAAATACCAACGCCAACAGATTGCCCGTCTGATTGCTATCACAACCCTCAAATCTGTCTTTTCAATTCAAGAAATCGCTCAGACACTGAATACTCTCCAAAGTCAAGCCAGTTCAGACCAGCTCTACGACGCTTTTGTGAACTACATGAACAATGGGATTGATCCAGAAAATCCTATTATCCAAAGTAGCTGCCAAACTGTTAAACTCTATCATCAAACTCTAGCCTTAATCCATCATACTGAAGAGGAGGAAATCTAATGAATACTAGTCTTAAACTCAGTAAACAACTTAGTTTTGGAGAGGAGATTGCTAATAGCGTGACTCATGCCGTAGGTGCAGTCATCATGCTCATCTTACTGCCTATTTCATCCACCTATAGTTATGAAGCACACGGATTTTTATCCTCTATCGGCGTTTCCATTTTCGTCATCAGTCTGTTTCTCATGTTCCTCTCATCCACCATTTACCACTCTATGGCCTATGGTTCGACCCACAAATATGTCTTGCGAATCATCGACCATTCTATGATTTATGTGGCTATCGCAGGCTCTTATACGCCCGTCGTCTTAACCTTAATGAATAACTGGTTTGGCTATCTGATTATTGCCATTCAGTGGGGAACGACTATCTTTGGCATTCTCTATAAAATATTTGCTAAAAAGGTCAATGAGAAATTCAGCCTTGCTCTTTACCTGATTATGGGCTGGTTGGTTCTGGCTATCATTCCTGCCATTATCAGTCAAACAACACCAATCTTTTGGAGCCTCATGGTAACTGGTGGACTCTCTTATACAGTTGGAGCTGGATTTTATGCCAAGAAAAAACCTTATTTCCACATGATTTGGCATCTCTTTATCCTAGCCGCATCTGCCCTCCAATACATTGCCATTGTTTATTACATGTAAAAAAGAGCCTGGGGCAAAAAGTTTTTCATTTTAGGAATTCTTTATTATAAATTTTAAAAATCGATAGATTATACAAAAAAAGCGAACAAGACAGAATTCTGAGTGTCAGATAACTCGTTTTGTTCGCTTTTTATATTTAAGGTTAGACTTTTGTCCCAGACTCTTTAGTTTTAGTACTGCTTTGGTTTCAATGTCAATAAGTGTGTTCTTTTTGAATCAGTAACTATTCCAATTTATCTATCTCGAAATATATAGAATCCCTTTGTAATACTATAAAAAATAACTAACAAAGAAATAACTATAAGACTCGGTTGCCAGAAACCTGATATATCTACTAAACTACGGCCTAAAAATTGGCCAATAAAGCTAACTAAAATTAAAATAATTAAATTGAAAATTACTGACACTAATAAAATTAACACCGAATGTATTATTGCCTCGCCTATACGTATTTTAAAAAGTTGTAATCTTGACACTCCCAGTGTCTTTAACTGTTTAATGTCCTCAATATCTTTATTAGAAGATAAAATTGTAAGAGAAATAGAACTAGTAATAATCAGAATAATTGGAGCAGACATATAAGCAATAAAGGAAGCTCTTGCTTCGTTTACTCCGTTTGCTGTATTCATGAATGAATACATATTTTGGGTGTAAAGAATAAACCCAGAAATGAGAGTTACTCCCATGCTCATTGAAGTTTGTATACTTTTCAAATAGCTAGGATTGGATAGTAGATTCCAAAAGCCTGTATTAATTACATAATTTTCAGTTGGAAGTATCCTCATTAAAAATTTTATCAGAAACATTTGAATTGATGGAGATAGTGATTGAATAATAAGGATGTGAATAATTAATAAAAATAATATTATGCTTGACTGTTTTTCAATTATTTCTTTGTTTCTGATAAAACCTGCTGAAACAATAGAACCTATACATAGTAACCATAGGAATAAACGAACAGAGATGTTAACAAATCCAGTTACTGTAACTTTTCTTTTTTTCTTTTTTGGTTTTATTATTGATGATATTTTAAGTATTCTACTTGAATAAAAGTAAGCTCCTATACCGACAATTGTTGGGACTATAAAAACACTCAATAAAATTGATTGAATGTTGGCTGTAATAACTAAATCAGGTAACTCATCTCTTCCTAATAAATTTTGTAAAAATTTGTAATAACTATCTGCTATGATAAATGAAAGTATTGTACCAATACTACTAACAATCACTGCCATTAAATAGAACTGTCCAGATACTAATAAAGATAGCTGAGTTCTGCTTGCGCCTAAGATAGCCCATAATTGGTAATCCTTTTTAAAGATATCTATTAGCAGTCTTATATTATTTGAAATAAGGAAAAATAGAGTAGTCCCGCCAAAAATTATTAGCATTTGAAAAAGTTGTGAAGCGTTAATGTTAGCAGTCTTGATTGAACTAGCAATACCAAATAAAGATGTTCCAACAATCAGGCTAGATACAAATAGTAATGGTATTGTTCCTAACCATTGTCTTTTTGAGTACTGAAATTGGTAAATGATTAATTTTAGCATAATAAATCCTCCTCAAATTAATCTTTACTACTTTCAAGTGCTTGGTAGAGCTCATCAGCTGAAGGTTTAATAATTTGTCGAGATATCTTTCCGTCTTTTAAAATGAGTGCTCTGTCAGTTTTTGAAGCCAACTCAATATCATGAGTGACCATAAGAACACATTTTCCTTGACTCGCTAAATTACGAAGTGTTTCAAATATAAGTTTTCTTGAGACGCTGTCCAGAGCTCCTGTTGGCTCATCAGCAAAAATAATTTTACTATCAGCTATTATTGCACGAGTAATAGCCACTTTTTGCTGTTCTCCACCTGATAAGGTAGCAACTAATGATGATAGTTCTGCTTTAAAATTCAAACTATCCAACATTTTTTTTACTTTATTGCTATCAACACTCTTTCCTGAGAGTCTCAGAGGAAGTGTAACATTTTCTAGTACAGGTAGAGCAGGTACCAGATTATAGTTTTGAAAAATTATTGCAATATCTTGTCTTCTAAATTTAGCAAGCTTTCCTTCTTTTAAGGTATATGGATTTACACCATTGATAACAACTTCGCCACTTGTTGGTTCAGATAAACTTGATAAGCAACTTAGCAAAGTAGACTTTCCAGAACCACTGACACCAAGTATTGATACAAATTCTCCATAATTGACAGATAAAGAAACATCTTTCAAAATAGAGACAGTTTTGTCTTGCCCTAACAAAAATTCTTTTGAAAGGTTTGAGACTTTAACAGCTACATTATTAACCATAATAAATCCTCCTGATTCCAGTGTCATCTTTGATTTAATTATACAATATTGGAATTCTATTAATATCAAGTAAGTAACTTATGAAACGTATTTTTAATGGATAAAATTTCTATTTCCTCTGGATCTCGAATAAAGGTCTTTAGCGAACTAAGAATTTTTTCTATTACCATAATAGTATCATAAATGAGACTTGATTGAAAGCGTAAACATAGCTTTGTTAAGTGATACAACTATTCTATACAAAATTTAAACATAAAACTTAGGTATACTTAATAAATGAGAATTTAAGTTAGCTATAACAAAGATAGTAGCATATGAAAACTCTAAGCAGGCAGAGCCTGCTTAGAGTTTTACAATCGAATTTCCCAAAGAGGAAGCAAGATGAAAGCCGTCATTGCTTGTGCTCATAAGATTCTCAGAATCGTTTACAAACTACTCTCCACCAAGCAGACTTATCAAAAAGAAAAGGCGCTAGGACTGAGGAAACAGTTCTAACGCAAAAACTAAAAAAATTTCAATTACAGTATAGCACAGGAAGTGATTTTTTGCGCTTTTTTACTATCTTTTTTCTTTACACATATTTATAAAGTACTGGTGCAAGCGCACATCATCAGTCAATTCTGGATGAAAAGAAGTTACCAACATATTTTTTTCTTGGGCTGCAACGATTTGATTATCAACTGTTGCTAGAATTTCTACACCTTCTCCAACACTACTGATAATCGGACCACGGATAAAAGTCATCGGAATCTGACCAACTCCTTTACATTCTGCTTCCGTGTAGAAACTTCCTAATTGGCGCCCATAGGCATTGCGCTCGACCACCATATCCATAGTTCCTAGATGACTCTCTTCCTGAGAAGTAATTTCCTTAGCCAGCAAAATCAAACCTGCACAGGTTCCAAAGGCTGGTAAACCAGATAGAATGGCTTCTCGAAAGGGAAGCAGCATGTTTTGGTCTCGTAAGAGCTTGCCCATGGTTGTAGACTCCCCACCAGGTAATATCAAACCCGACAAATCACTCTGATGTTTCTGAAAATCTTCTAAATTTCTGATTTCAACACTCTCGACACCTAATCGATCTAGCACTTTTGCATGTTCTGCAAAGGCCCCTTGCAAGGCCAATATTCCGATTTTCATCTATTTTCCTCGCTCTGCCATGAGAATTTGAATTTCATTTTCATTAATACCAACCATGGCTTCGCCTAGATCTTCAGAGATTTGAGCTAGGATTTGAGGATTACGGAAGTTAGTTACCGCTTTGACAATGGCACTCGCTCGTTTAACAGGATCTCCTGACTTGAAAATACCTGAACCGACAAAGACACCCTCTGCCCCTAATTGCATCATCAACGCAGCATCTGCTGGCGTTGCAACGCCTCCAGCCGCAAAGTTTACAACTGGCAATTTTCCATGTTCATGGACGTATTGAACCAATTCTACAGGTACCTGCAAGTCCTTAGCAGCAACATAAAGTTCGTCCTCTCGTAAGTTTTGAATACGGCGAATTTCCTGATTCATCATACGCATATGACGAACAGCTTGGACGATATCCCCCGTACCCGGTTCTCCTTTGGTACGAATCATAGAAGCACCTTCAGCGATACGACGCAAGGCTTCCCCCAAATCCTTAGCCCCACAGACAAAAGGAACTTGGAATTCTTTTTTGTCCACATGGAAACGGTCGTCTGCTGGAGATAAAACTTCACTCTCATCGATATAGTCAATCTCAATAGCCTCTAAAATCTGAGCTTCAACAAAATGCCCGATTCTGACCTTGGCCATTACTGGAATACTAACCGCTTCTTGGATTTCCTTAATCATCTTTGGATCACTCATACGGGAAACACCACCAGCTGCACGGATATCAGCTGGAATCCGCTCCAAGGCCATAACAGCAGCCGCACCAGCAGCTTCTGCAATGCGGGCCTGTTCAGGATTCTGAACGTCCATGATAACCCCACCTTTGAGCATCTGTGCCAAGTTTTTATTTAGTTCATAACGATTTTCAGTCATTTATTTTATCCTCATTATTTATATTGGTAGCTACCATTTCATTTTAAGTTAGATTAAAATGAAGTACAAGATAAAAAAAACGTAATTGTGTGGGTACAGATTGGCTAAAAAAACTATCTGACCTTAGCTTAAGGCCAGATAGTTCATCAAATTTTATTTTTCAGCTGTAAGGGCAGCCATTGTGATGTAGTTATATGGTTTGTTGAAGTGTGGCAAGAAGAATAGGTCTGTCAATGCCAATTTATCAATTGTCACATGTTCTTGGATAGCAAGTGAGAACATGTGGATTCCCATGCTGATTGCAGAATCGCGTGAAACCATTTGTGCACCAAGAATTTCACGGCTATCTTTGTCAAAGACAATCTTGATGGCTACTTCATGGTTATCATGTTTCATGAATTCTGGTTTTTGAAGATCGTTAAAGCCTGTTTCAGTTGCATTGTAACCAGCAGCTTTAGCTTTTTCAAGAGTCAAACCAGTTGAAACCATGTGAAGACCGTAGATTGAGATACCGTTTGATCCTTGAACACCGATTCCTTCCAATTCATGTCCACATGCGTTATATGCACCAACGATACCAGTACGAACAGCGTTTGAAGCAAGCGCAATGTAGCTAGTGTCTTTACGAGCGTTGTCATAAACAGTCGCACAGTCACCTACTGCGTAAACGCCTGGGATAGATGTTTCTTGTTTTTTGTCTACAAGGAAGGCACCGTTACGGAAGAGTTCAATTTTTCCATCAGCAAGGGCTGTGTTTGGACGGAAACCAACTGCAAGGATAACCATATCCACATCAAAAGTTTCTTTATCAGTAATCAAGCGTTCAACTTTACCGTCACCCTCGATTGCTTTAACAGTTTGACCAAGCGCCAAGCGGATGTTGTGGTCTTCCAAGTTCTTCGCCATCATTTGTGTGAAGTCTTTGTCATAGTAACCGTTCAAAACAGTATCAACGATATCAACAAGGACAACTTCTTTTCCAAGACGTTCAAAGGCTTCAGCAAGTTCAACACCGATATAACCACCACCAACAACGGCGATTCGGTCAAGGTGTTGACTCTTATCAGACAATTTGTGAATCACTTCTTCAGCGTTTTGGTACAATTTCACAAATTGTACGTTTTCAAGAGTTGCTTTAAATTCACGGTTTCCTTTAACAATTTCAACACCTTCGATTGGTGGCAAGATTGGTGTAGAACCTGTAGCGAAAATCAATTTTTCATATGATTCTTTGTGCTCTTTTCCTTCAACTTCCGCTGTAACTACTTTGTTATCATAGTCTATTGAAAGAACTGGTGAATTCATGTATACCTTAGCACCTTTAGCTTCCAATTTTTCTTTATCAGAATAGAACAAGCCTTCAGCACCGTCAATTTGTTCACCAATCCAGAGGGCCATTCCACATCCTAAGAAAGAGATGTTAGAGTTTTGGTCAAAAACAACGATTTCGTTCTCGTTTCCAAAATTATCCAACATAGTATTAATACATGCTGTACCAGCGTGGTTAGCACCAACTACAACGATTTTACTCATAGAAAAATTCCTACCTTCAATTTTAAATTTACTCTTCTAGTATAACATTTACTGTTAGCGTTTACAAGAGTTTAGCTAATTTTCCCGATTTTTTTGTAAAAAAATGTAAATAATCTGTATTTTATCAGCCTTTCTTACAATTGCTCTTTATTTTCTGAGCATATTTCTTGACAAGTTTACAAATTTTATTTGTGAAAACGCTGACTTTATGGTATGCTAGTATCATGGAAAGAAAATGTAAGGGGTTAAATTTACTATATTTCATCCTTCTTTTCATAAGAGAAAGGAGTTGGTAGCTTGCCTCTTAGTTCACATTCTGAACGCCTAATGGGAACCACTATCACTATTTCATTAGTGGATGAGCGAGCCGATAGCTTGCTCCAGAAATCCTTTGATTTACTCAGAGAGCTTGAATACCGCTTCAATGCCAATAGCCAAGAGTCTGAGTTGATGGAAATCAATTATCAAGCTGGAATAACTCCAGTCAAAGTTCATCCTGATTTATTTGAATTGATTTCACTTGGATTAGAGCATAGCCTAGCGCCCTCTAGTCATCTCAATATCAGCATTGGTCCCTTAATTCAAACCTGGCGTATCGGTTTTTCAGATGCCAAGGTCGCCCAGCCTCAAGAAATTGAATCGGTGCTACCTTTAATCAATCCTCATTATATCGAGTTAGATTCTTCCACTTCCACTGTGTTTTTAAAACAAAAAGGAATGAAGATTGATCTTGGTTGTTTAGCCAAGGGTTATAGTGCGGATAAAGTTGCCCAATTTCTTAGAGAAGAGGGAGTGACATCTGCCTTGATAAATCTGGGAGGGAATATCCTGACTATTGGAAAAAATCAGGCAAGAGGAAATCAGCCTTGGCAAATCGGGATTCAAGACCCAGCCAATCCGAGGGGAAATCACTTAATGACCATCCCTGTTGTCAATAAATCTGTCGTGACTTCAGGCATTTATGAACGTCACCTGACTGTCGATGGAAAAAATTACCATCATATTTTTGACAGCCAAACAGGATATCCTGTTGAAACGGAACTAGCAAGTCTAACAATCATCTCTGATAAATCAGTTGATGGTGAAATATGGACAACTCGTCTATTTGGAGAAAGACCTGCTTCTATCCTCTGGCAAGTCGAAAGTTTAGAGGGCATCGAAGCTATCCTCATCGATAAGGAAGGTCACCTAAGCTGTTCTTCAGGAATTCCTACTCTATAGAAATAGATGTTTCAATAGAGTTTTAAAATCGTATTATGTAAAAAGAGAAAGGAAATCTCATGTTAAAACTTATTGCTATTGTTGGAACAAATTCAAAACGTTCTACAAACCGCCAATTGCTTCAATACATGCAAAAACACTTTGCTGAAAAAGCTGAAATTGAACTTGTTGAAATTAAAGACATTCCTGTCTTCAATAAACCAGCTGACAAGCAAGTGCCTGCTGAAATTCTGGAAATTGCTGCTAAAATTGAAGAGGCAGATGGCGTTATTATCGGTACTCCTGAGTATGACCACTCTATCCCAGCTGTTTTGATGAGTGCTCTCGCTTGGTTATCTTACGGTGTTTATCCACTTTTGAATAAGCCAATCATGATTACCGGTGCTTCATACGGGACACTTGGTTCATCTCGTGCCCAATTACAACTTCGTCAAATCTTGAATGCACCAGAAATCAAGGCAAGCGTCCTACCAGACGAATTCTTACTTTCTCATTCTCTCCAAGCCTTCAATAACAATGGAGATTTAGTGGATCTTGATGTTATTCAAAAAATGGATGCCATTTTTGACGACTACCGTATCTTTGTAAAAATTACAGAAAAATTGCGCAATGCGAAAGAATTACTTCGCAAAGATGCCGAAGATTTTGACTGGGAAAATTTGTAAGATAGGAGACCAAAAAGAATGAAATTTGTTGGACTTGTAGGATCAAACTACGATCAATCATATAACCGTAAACTCTTGGAATTCATCCGTCGTCACTTCAAACTCAAATTTGAATTAGAAGTTCTCGAAATTGATGAAGTTCCAATGTTCAACCAAGACGAAAAATGGGACGAAAGCTTCCAATTGCGTCTCTTGTATAACAGAATTACGCGTGCTGATGGTGTCATTATTGCTACTCCTGAGCACAACCACACAATCTCAGCTTCTCTTAAATCAGTTCTTGAATGGCTTTCATACGAGGTTCATCCATTTGAAAACAAACCAGTCATGATTGTGGGAGCTTCTTACTACGACCAAGGTACTTCTCGTGCCCAAGTTCACCTTCGTAAGATTCTTGACGCTCCAGGTGTCAATGCCTACACTCTTCCAGGAAATGAATTCCTTCTTGGTAAAGCTAAAGAGGCTTTTGATGTTAATGGAAATATCACGAATGAAGGAACTGTTAATTTCCTTGAAACATGCTTGGACAACTTTGTAAAATATGTGGGAGTCGTTTCAAAATTGAAAAAACCAAAACCAATTGAGCCAGAAGATTTATATTGTACAAATTCAATTGCAACTACTATCCAAGGTGTTGATCCAGATGATCCTGAATGGGTAGAAAAAGCTGCTGAACTTGTTGGAGCTGTTTCTGGAGATACTTACGTTAAATTAGACCACGGTATCTTGACAGTTAACCAACTTGACATGTTCTTGAAAGCAATGCCATTTGAATTGACATTTGCAGATGATAATAATCAATTCTTGTACTTTAATAACGCACACCAAGACCCAGATACAATGTTTGGTAAACGTGTACGTGCTCAATCAGGAAATAGATTAGGAACAGTACACGGTACATTGCCAGATTCTAGAATGAAAAACGTTGAATGGGTTGTCGGCGTATTGCGTAACGGAGACCAAGAATATGTCCGTACAATTGTGCCAGGAACACCAGAAGGCGTTATTAATACCCATAATTACCAAGCAATGTACTATCCAGATGGTTCATATGCTGGAATCAATGAAATCATCTTTAATTTCCAACCATGGCTTGACTGGTACCTCAATACAACTGGTCAACGTCTAGTTGGTGGAAATGCTGCAGCTCCTGCTGGAGGACACGGTGGCGCAGACGCTACATCTGGAGCTTCTGATTCAGGTGATGCTGGAGGCCACGGTGGTGGCGCAGACGCTACATCTGGAGCAAGTAACTAATAATAGTTTTGGGAACCATATTGGTTCCTTTTTTAGCGAAAAAAGACTAGCAGACAAAAACTGCTAGTCTTTTGGTATTATTTCATCTATCTTTGTTAAAAGAAAGAATACTTATTATGAATTTGGATCATCGAGACTACGACCATGTAATCCTTTTTCACGTTGGACTTGACGTAGTTTCTCTGGTGTAACATCGTTTCCTTCTTCGTCCACAATTTTGATCCCTTCGATGTGGTGACGAACAGTGCGACGATACCCTTCGATGTACTCCTCACGAAGTTTAGCTTGTTCCACTTTTTCAGCAGAAGTTAAGCCTTCTGTTTTTTTCTTTTTGGCAAGCTCGTTGATACGAGCGATTTTTTTCGGATCCATTTCTTCTCCTTTGTGATAAGATACAGTCCGTTTGACTGAGTTTATTTAGTATTGATTTGGTTAAAACGAGCGAGCTTAGCTGCTTTCTTGGTTAGTTGTGACAAGATTGCCAAACGATTTTGACGGACTGCTTCATTTTCAGACATAACCATGGTATTCTCAAAGAATGCATCAATGACTGGGCTAAGAGCAAAGAGTTGTTTCAATTGCTGACTGGCAGTCCCTGACAAAACAAGTGATTCTACTGCTTCTGCCAAGGCTTTCTCTTGGTCATTCTCAAAGAGAGCTGAATCAACTGTAGCAACTCCTTCTGCCTTCTCAGCCAAGTTAAAGGCACGAGAAAGTGATTCAACAGATGGTTTGAAGTCTTCTTCCTTGCTTGCTTCTACGAGAGCACTTGCCGCTTCCAACATATCCGCCACAACAAAGTTCGAACTTGCAAGTACTGCTTCCTTAATATCTTTTGGAGTAGAGCCCATCATCTTATCAACACGAGCCTTGATAAAGTCCATAACCTCTGTCTTATTTTCATAAGTCAAGCTGTCAAATTTCAAAGCATAAAGGCTATCAATCAGCTCATCCATAGCAATGTGCCAACCAAAGGCATCCAAGATACGAACCACACCTTGAGTCGCGCGACGAAGGGCATAAGGGTCATTAGAACCTGATGGAATCAAGCCTACTGAGAAGAAGCTCAAAATCGTATCCAATTTGTCTGCAATGGCTAGAATGGCTCCAACCTTGCTCTCTGGAAGTTCTCCTTCGGCTGATGTAGGCATGTAGTGTTCACGAATAGCAGCTGCCACCGCTGGAGTTTCCCCAGCAAGAAGGGCATATTTCTCACCCATAATTCCTTGGAGCTCGTCAAATTCGCCAACCATACCTGTCAACAAGTCAAACTTGTAAATGGCTGCTGCACGGGCTAAGTCAATCGTTTCATCCGCTGACAAACCAGCTTTTTCTGCCAAGAGAATAGCAATCTGACCCGTACGAATCATGTGTTCACGAAGGGAACCAATTTTCTCATGGAAGGTGACGTTGTTTAATTTTTCTACAAGGTCAGAAATAACCAATTTTTGATCTTCACGCCAGAAGAATTCACCGTCTTCCAAACGAGCTACCAAAACTTTTTCATTTCCTTTGATAACATTTTCCAAATGCTCTGCGTTTCCGTTACGGACTGAAATGAAATTTGGCAAGAGTTTGCCGTTTTGATCACGAACAACAAAGTAACGTTGGTGTTCTTTCATTGAAGTCACCAAAACTTCTTCTGGAACTTCAAGGTATTTGGCATCAAAACTTCCCATAAAGGCAGTTGGGTATTCAACCAAGTTCAAGACTTCATTCAGCAAGTCAGCATCAATCTCGATGCGTACACCATGCTTAGCTTCGATTGCCTTGATTTGGTCAACAATCATTTGCTCACGTTCACGTGGATCTGCGATTACAAACTGCTTACGAAGATTTTCTTCATAGCTCAATGCTGACTGAATTTTGGTTTCTTTCCCCAAGAAACGATGACCACGGCTCACACGACCTCCCTTGATATCAAGGAAATCCAAATCAAATTCTTCTTCATCTAAAAGAACAGTTAAAGTGTGAACAGGACGAATGTATTCAAAGCTATTTCCAGCCCAGTGCATGCTGACAGGGAAAGTCAAGGACTTCAGGACATCTACAACACCAGGAACAATGGCTTCAACTGCTTGACCAATTTCTTCCTTAGTAACATAGACATATTCTTCACCCTTGATTTCACGGAATTCGATATCTTCAACAGTCAATCCTTTTCCACGAACAAATCCTTGAGCTGCTTTGGTAAAATTTCCATCACTATCCAAGGCAATTTTCTTTGCTGGCCCCTTAAAATCTTCAGTCAAATCAACCTGTTTGTCTGCTAAACCAGTAACTCGAACAGCCAAACGACGTGGTGTTGAGAAGGTTTGAATGGCTTCAAAAGACAGGCGGTTTTCCTTAAGGAAGGCTGCCATTTTTTCGCCTAGTTGTTTTTCACTTGGTGTGACAACATAGGCTGGTAATTCTTCAAGACCGAGTTCTACTAATAAGTTTTTTGTCATGTTTTTTCTCCGAAAAATATCTTTTTATTTTCCAGTTTGCCTTATGTGATTGGCACGCAAGCAACCAACTTCGTTGTTTCATTGCTAAAATTGGAGCCAAAAGTCTCCAATTTTGCCTAGTATCCTTAGTTTCACTAAGGATACCTTCATCACTGCGGCAACTGGCTCAGGGCTCACTCTGTTCGCCCATTTTCGTAATTTGTCACTCTCTTTATTCTGCGTCTTCTGCTAAGAGTTTAGCTCGTGTTTCTTCATCCAAAAGTGGGTAGCCTAGGCGTTTGCGTTCTGCGACAAAGGTTTTGGCTACAACACGGGCCAAATTACGGATACGAGCGATATAGCCTGCACGCTCGGTTACGGATACGGCACCACGCGCATCAAGCAGGTTAAAGGTATGTGAACATTTGAGAACATAGTCATAGGCGGGGTGAACCAAACCTTCTTCCAAAGCACGACCAGCTTCTTTTTCAAACTTATCAAAGTTTTCCAACAACATTTCTTGATCCGAAATTTCAAATGAATATTTTGAGTGTTCGTACTCAGGCTGGATGAAGATTTCTCCGTATTTTACACCATCAGCCCATTCGATATCATAGACAGAGTCAACCTCTTGGATATAAGAAGCCAAGCGTTCCAAACCATAAGTAACTTCAGCAGTCACAGGGCCAGTTGCCAATCCACCGACTTGTTGGAAATAAGTGAACTGAGTGATTTCCATACCGTCAAGCCAAACTTCCCAACCAAGACCAGCTGAACCAGTTGATGGGTTTTCCCAGTTATCCTCAACAAAACGGATGTCGTGCTCCAAAGGATTGATTCCCAATTTTTCCAAAGACTCAAGGTAAAGTTCTTGGATGTTTGATGGAGATGGCTTCATGACCACCTGGAATTGGTGGTGTTGGTAAAGACGGTTAGGATTTTCTCCGTAACGACCGTCAGCAGGACGACGTGATGGCTCTACATAAGCCGCATTCCATGGCTCAGGTCCGATAGCGCGAAGGAAAGTGTAAGGACTCATTGTTCCCGCACCTTTTTCATTATCATAAGCCTGCATAAGCATACAACCTTGGTCATTCCAAAATTGTTGCAAAGTCAAAATAATTTCTTGAAATGTTAATTTCTTAGACATTGAATACTCCTTTAATTTATATTATCTTCTTAGATTTATTTTTCAAGCAACCAAGAAAAGGCTGGGTCCTGAAAAATATGACGTTTAGGAACAGTTTGTAAATTCTGATCGCTTTCATCTATTGTACCTAATTTCAAAGCACAGACTTCTGGTATATTTTCTTGAACAGTGAAAATTTGACTATGACAGTTCTGGCAGTAATAACGCTGTTTTCCTGGAGAAGAACTATAGGAAACAAGCTTTTCTTTTCCATGCAATACTAGCTTTTCACTGCTAACTTTAGCATTAACTGTATAGGCAGACGCAGTTGCTTTCCGACAAAATGAGCAATGACAAAAAACTAATTCCGATAATTCCTCATCTAGAGTGTAGGTCACTGCTTTACATAAACAAGATCCTTTAAGCATTATGCTCCTTTCTACTTAGGCATTAGACGAATTCAAAAAGAACCGAATTTCAACACCCAAGCCTTGCGACTAGGGGCGTCAGAAACGCGGTTCCACCCTAATTTATTACTTCATTGTTTTTAAAAATATTACAGAAAGCGCCAGTTCTTTATTTTGCCCTACTTGGCTCCCACTATCCCAAGTTCGCTTGAAGAACGCCATAAGACTTTCTTTCCTGCTGACTATTATATCAAAAATTAGCACAATGTACAATTCTTTTTATGATTTTCTAGAAATCCATATCATCAACTCGTGGAGCACCAGACTGAACAACAATTGTTTTTAAGGTTTCACATTCCTTATGACTCAGTTCAATTCCAAAGCAATCAAGATTAGCCTGAATACGAGAAGCTGTGACAGATTTTGGAAGTGGTAAAAATCCTTCTGCTAAGCTCCAGGCCAAGGCTATCTGAGCAACCGATTTACCGTGATTTAACGCGATTTCTTGCACTTGCTTGCTATCAAACAGTTCTCCCTGACCAAAAGGGCCCCAAGCTTCCAATAAGATTCCTTTTTCTCGACAGTAATCTACGACTTCCTCTTGATACACACCTGGAGCCAAACGAACTTGATTGACCGCTGGAAGAATTTTTGCTGTTTCAAGCAAGGCATCCAAATGATGGGGAAGGAAATTACTAACACCGATAGCACGGATTTTGCCTTCTTGATAGATGTCTTCCATCGCTCTCCAAACTTCTGAATTTCGGATTTTCCAGTGGTTATTTTCTCTGAGCGGTTTTGGATTTGGCCAATGAATCAAATACAAATCCAAATATTCCAAGCCCAGCTTCTCTAAAGACTCTTCAAAAGCCTGACGAGCTTGCTCATAGCTATGATTTGTATTCCAGAGTTTGCTGGTTACAAAAATTTCCTCACGCAGAACTCCACTATCTTGAATGGCACGACCAACGCTTTCTTCATTTTTATAAATAGCTGCCGTATCGATATGGCGATAGCCTGCCTTTAAAGCCTCTAGTACAGCTTGATATGCAATCTCTCCATTTTCAGCTTTCCAGGTTCCAAATCCCAGTACTGGAATTGTAACACCATTGTTTAAAGTATAAGATTTCATTATTTTTCCTTTCTATGAGAAGAAAATCCAAAGAGCCAAATTTTCAAGGAAAACTTTTCTCTTTAGATTTTGTGTATTATTGATTGCGGTCGTAATAGATCTGATGAGCTTTAAGACGAGAGTCTAACAAATCTGGAATTGTCACAAAGTCATAACCCTGACCTTTCAAATAGTCAATGACCTTGGGTAAAGCATTCACTGTCTCAACATGGATATCATGCATGAGAATAATAGAACCATTCTTGACTTCACGCTGAATTTCTGTCAAAATAGATGCTTCATTTTTACTCTTCCAGTCCAGACTATCTACATCCCACATAATAAAGCTCAAATCGAGACTATTGCGAATGTCATCTGTAATAGCCCCATAAGGTGGACGCATAAGTTTAGAACTAGAACCCAGCACCTTAGTTAGCGCATCCTCAGTATCAGTAATTTGTTTTTTAGCTTCATCAAGGGAAAGTTTTGAAAGCACTGGATGACTCCAACTATGGTTTCCAATGACATGTCCATCCGATTTCATGCGTTTCAAAATCTCTTCATTTCCAGAAACATTCTTACCTAGCACAAAGAAAGTTGCCTTGATACCATACTTGGAAAGAGTATCTAATGCTTGATTTGTCGTTGCAGGATTTGGTCCATCATCAAAAGTCAGGGCCACTACTTTACGATTTTTCTTTTCATAATAAGCCTTATATAGCTCTGCATCCTTATCTAATAAATAAGAGGACTGAATAACTTCAAAGAAACTAGATACTGGCAAGGCAATCTCGTCTAGATTTTCAACTGACTGACTTGGATAAAGGATAATCTGACTATCCTTGTAATCAAAATTCCATGCAGACAAGTCTTGGTCAGAGAAGCCTTTAACAATTTGATCAATCTTTTCTTGCTCCAATTTCTTATCTTGTAAGAAAGAGGTCATTTCTTTAATCAGCTGTTCTTTGGCTTTACTTGCATCTAAAAATAATTGATCAAGTGTAAACGGTTTGCCATCTTCTGTCAAATGGACTTTTGCCAGACTAGTTTTTTCAGTCTCTTCAACTTTTGACGAAGTTAAATCATAGACTTGTTTCATCACACTTCGGTTGACAATCCCTTTTAAAGTCGAATCCTGTTTCTCCGTATAATAAAAAACCAGATTTTCCTTATCCTCTAGATTGTCTTTAATATCCTGTGTCATGATTCCCTTTATAGACGAAATCACTTGCTCCCCTTGGAGAGGATAATAGGCAATTACTTCGGCTTGTCCTTTACGAAAATGATCTTTCTGATTTCCCTCACTCAATTGATTATCTTTATCATTTTTTAAAGACTCAATTTTTTGTTCGAAACTTTGCTTTGTATATACTTTGTATCCAATCATTGAACCAAGGACGCAAATACTTACTGAAAAGATAGCTACCAGGGCTATTAAACCGATTCTCTTTTTATCGTGCTCAACACGTTTTGCTCTACTTTTATCCATAGAGATATCATATCAAATTCAGGCTATAATTTCAATTATTTTAGAGGAAATAGTATATTAAAAAGAGGGGAATTCCCTCTTAAAATCTTATTTTACTGCTTCTTTCAAAGCATCTACCTTATCCAAACGTTCCCATGGAAGATCAATATCTGTACGTCCCATGTGTCCATAAGCCGCTGTTTGACGGTAAATTGGACGCTTGAGATCCAACATTTGGATAATCCCTGCAGGACGAAGATCAAAGATTTGACGCGCTGCTTTTTCAAGCTTGCTTTCAGCTACTGTTCCTGTACCAAAGGTATCGATACGGACAGAAACAGGTTGCGCAACACCGATGGCATAGGCCAATTGCACTTCTGCTTTCTTAGCAAGACCTGCTGCAACGATATTCTTGGCAATATAGCGTGCCGCATAAGAGGCTGAACGGTCCACCTTAGTCGCATCTTTACCAGAGAAGGCACCACCACCATGACGAGAGTAGCCACCATAAGTATCTACGATGATCTTACGACCAGTCAAACCTGAGTCCCCTTGAGGTCCACCGATGACAAAGCGACCAGTTGGATTGATGAAAAATTTGGTTTGCTCATCCAAGTAAGAGGCTGGAATAACCTCTTTGATAACCTTGTTAATGACATCATTGTGAATTTGTTCGTTGCTGACTTCTGGATCGTGCTGAGTTGAAATAACAACTGTGTCCACACGTACTGGACGGTCATTTTCATCGTACTCAACCGTAACTTGTGATTTAGCATCTGGGCGAAGATAGCTTATTTCACCAGTCTTACGAAGTTCTGCCAGACGACGAACCAATTTATGACTGAGTGAAATTGGCAATGGCATGAGCTCTTCTGTTTCATCCACTGCAAATCCAAACATGAGCCCTTGGTCTCCAGCACCAATCAAGTCAAGCGGATCTTGATCTGCATTCCCACGAACCTCCAAGGCTTCGTTAACACCTTGGGCAATATCAGGAGATTGTTCTACCAAAGATGGATGTACTCCTACAGTCTCAGCAGAAAAACCATATTCTGTATTGGTGTAGCCAATCTCTGCAATGGTATCACGAACCACACGGTTAATATCTACATAGGCATTTGTAGATATTTCACCAAAAACATGGACGGAACCAGTATATACAGCTGTCTCAGCAGCAACGTGCGCCTCTGGATCTTTAGCTAAAATAGCATCCAAAATCGCATCTGAAATTTGGTCTGCAATCTTATCTGGATGCCCCTCAGATACAGATTCAGACGTGAATAATTTACGTTCTGACATAAAAATGTCCCCCCTTAAAAATAGTGTTATAGAGTTACAAAGTACTGATAGGTATTTTCATTTTCTAAGAGTTACAACGCGTAAGAAATAAAAACGATACTTTTTTATTTCTGAAGCTAGTAAGGCGCATAGGGTGACCGCCTTATAGCGGCAACCGTAAAATGACGAGCGACTACTTTAGAACCGTCATTCTTTGCGAGTTGCGACTCGAAAGAAAAAATAGAAATTTCTACCATCTTATCGGGACTATATAACTTTATCATTATACCATTTTTTAACGCAATTTACAGTCTTTAATGTAGTGTTTCTGTTTAGATAGTTCGTTCTCATAAATAAAAAAGTTGGAGCTCAGTACTCCAACTTTTTATATTAAAATGTTTGGCGTTTTGCTTTACGCTCTGCACGACCGCGAGCGCGATTTTCAGCACGCTTAGTCTTGCGGCGTTTTTCATCCACTGCCCATTTAATTTTCTTCTTATAGCCTGGTTTGACTTTTTTCTTTTTCTTTTTAACCAAACCAATCATTTCGATATCAAGTTTATCTTGTTTTTTCTCACGATTGGCACGACGATCACGGTCATAAGTATCCTGAAATTCCCCGTCTTTGACCATCTTAGGAGTAAACTTGATTCCCAATTTCTCCAACTCACGGATATCCGAGTCATCACTTGGCTGATAAAGGGTAATAGCTGTACCTGGTAGGCCATTTCTTCCAGTTCGACCAACACGATGAACAAAGAAGGACAAATCTTGCGGAATGGCATCATTGATGACATGGCTGACACCTTCAATATCAATTCCACGCGCTGCCAAATCTGTTGCGACAATATACTCAAAATCCAGATTTTTCATCTGATTCATAATACGTTTGCGCTCACGAGGGGCAATATCTCCATGAATCTTGGCAACTTTCAAACCTTGAGCAGTCAGGTAAGCATGCAATTCATCAGCACGCGTTTTAGTGTTAACAAAAATCATTGCCAAATACGGTTGCATCAACTGAGTCAACTGATAAATTTGAGCATTCTTATCTCGGCCCTTGGTCGAAATCAACCAATTATCAATGGTATCAGAAATGACCGTTTTGGTCTTGATTTTCTCCATAACAGGATTTGATAAGTATTTTTTCAAGAATGGTTGCAGTTTTTGTGGAATAGTCGCTGAGAAGACCATGAATTGCAGGTCTTTTGGAAGGCTTCCAGCAATCTTATCAACAGTTTCTAGGAATCCCATATCCAAGGTCATATCTGCCTCATCGATCACAAAGGTCTTGGCCTTGTGAATAGCTAGGTCACCAGACTTAACTAAGTCATAAATACGGCCAGGAGTTCCGATAACAATATGAGGCTGGTTACTTGCCAATTTGTCAATCTGGCGAGCTTTATCTGTCCCTCCCACATAATTAACCACACGAACTTCCACTTCTGAGTGAGCTGAAATCTGACGCGCTGCTTGGTAAATTTGAGTAGCCAACTCACGACTCGGTGCAGTAATGACTGCTTGAACACTATCGCTGGCCTCATCTAATTGCTGGAAAATCGGCAATAGGAAAGTGTGAGTCTTACCCGAACCTGTTTTTGATTCACCGACTAGGTCACGACCTGCCAAAACAATAGGAATCAACTTATCTTGCACCTCTGTTGGAGTTGTAAATTTCAACTCCTCCAAGGCTTCTCTAATATAGTTTTTAAATTGAAATTTCGTAAATGACATAATATCCTCGATTCTATCTATCTCATCAATTATACCACATTTTATTTCATTTCAGTAGTCTCACTTATAGAGCTTACTTTCGGTAGCTTATCTAATCAAAAAAGGCTGGAACTTCGTGATCCCAACCTCATTTCAGTCATTATTTCCAGTTTAAAATAGCATTCAAGCCATAGTGGTCACTAACTTGCGGACTCTTGTTGCCATCAAATACGACATGTAAATTTTCTACCTCTAACTCCTTAGTGGTAAAAACATAGTCGATTCGAAGGGGTTCTGTGTTCCCCTTCCAGCCATCAATTTCTGGTGGAACAGTATAGCTACCACTTTTCTCTTGAGCAACTTCAAATGCGTCTTGTAAGCCTAATGGACTAGCTAAAATAGCTTGGTAACCTTCCTGACCAGCTGGGTTGTTGAAATCTCCAGCAAGCAAAAGTGGCTTGTTCAATTCTTTCAAGACAGCTTCAAATCGCGCCCATTCTTCTTGGAAACCTTTATCCCACCAAGAAAGATGGACACTTGCAACTGCAAGTTCCTTACCATCAACTACAGTTTCAGCCAAGGCAACACGACGAGTATGATAGTCTGTTGGATCATCCACATCTGAAATCAAAATTTCTCTTGCTTCAATATGTGTTTTAGACAAGATAGCCACACCTTCATGGTAGCGGTCATAACCAATATGGTTATAGGCCCAAGTCCAGTAGTAATCTTTCCCTTGCTCTGACAACTTTTCAACCAAAAGTCTAACATAATGGTCTTGGTGAATAGGCTCAGCTGCTGGCAAAGCTTGATAAAGGTCATTAACCTCCACCTCTGGCGAAGTAATCTCCTGATTGATTTCTTGGAAACATATCAAATCATAGTCCTTTTCAAGAATATCCTGAAGCAAAATCTGGAATTTTTCCTCTGCTTCTTTTTCCATCCAACTGTGAGTATTGAGTGTTAAAAATTTCATTCTTTTCTCCCAAAATAAGAGGTTGGAATACAGCTTCCAACCTCAAGTATATTACAATTCTACTTTAGCAACTGCTGATTTAGCTGCAAGAGAACCTGTTTTTTCTAATTTAACTGATTTAATTGCATCACCATTTGTGAAGACAACTACTGTTGAAGTTTCACGACCTGCTGCACGGATAGCATCCAAGTCAGCTGTGACAAGGAGATCTCCTGCTGCAACTTTTTGTCCTTCAGCAACATGAACTGTAAATGGTTTTCCTTCAAGACTTACTGTGTCCAAACCAATGTGAACCAATACTTCAAGACCTGCTTCAGTCACAAGACCAAGAGCATGTTTTGTAGGGAAGATGCTTGATACAGTACCTGAAACTGGAGATACAATGTTTCCATTTGCAGGTTCTACAGCAAATCCGTCGCCCATCATTTTTTGAGCAAATACTGGATCTTTAACTTGTTCCAAGGCAACAACTTGACCGTCTGCTACTGAGTAAACTTCCTCAGTAAGACCTTTGAAGTGAACAGTGTTTTGTTGCGCTTCTGTCATTTGACTTGGAAGAGTTTCAGGAATGATTTCACCTGAATCAAGGATATCTTGGATATCAGATTTCAATACGTCTGCTTTTGGACCGTAGATAGCTTGAACTCCTTGTCCTTTCATGACAAGACCCATAGCTCCTTCTGCTTTCCATTGTTCTGCATCACCGACTTTGTCAGCATCTTTTACAGTTACACGAAGACGAGTCATACATGCATCAACATCAACGATGTTTGCACGTCCACCAAGAAGGTTAATAATGTTTACAGCTTGAGAGCCTGCTGCAACTTTCACTTCGCTACTAGCTTCTTCTGAACCTTCAGCAGTTTCGTAATTTCCGTTACGTCCTGGAGTTGCGTAGTTGAATTTTTGAATCATGAAGTTTGCGATAAAGTACATGATTACGGCAAAGAGAACAGTTACCCAGATAAAGTTAACGATATCCATACCAATACCAGCATTAATTGCTAGTGGTGTACGAGTCAAGAATTCAATTGAACCGAATGAGTGGACACGTAGGTTTACTACGTCAGCCATAGCGAAGGCAGCACCTTGAACAAGTGAGTAAACAAGATACATAGGTGTTGCTACAAACATGAACATGTATTCGATTGGTTCAGTAACCCCTGTCAAGAATGTTGCAAGAGCTGTCGCAATCATCATACCTTTATATTGATGTTTCTTATCAGCATCGACATTACGGTAGATAGCAACGATCATACCCATCAAGATACCGAATGAACCGATCATTTGTCCAACTTTGAAACGAGCTGGGTGAACAGTATCTAACAATTGTTGGTAGTGACTTGCATCTGTACCTTTAAGGTTAACAAGGTCTGTTACCCATGCAAGCCATAGTGGGTCTTGACCAAATACTTGAGTACCTTTAGCTGCACCAGTTAAAATGTCATAAGTACCACCAAGAGCTGTGTAGTTCATTGGGATAGTCAACATATGGTGAAGACCAAATGGCAAGAGCAAACGTTCCAAAGTACCATACAAGAATGGTGCAAGGATTGGAGCAGTTTCTTGTGAGTTGGCAATCCAGATACCAAAGCTATTGATACCTGTTTGAACTACTGGCCAGAAGGCAGCAAGTAGAATTGCAGCGATTGCTGAACGAAGAATAACTACAAATGGTACGAAACGTTTCCCGTTGAAGAATGAAAGTGCATCAGGAAGTTTACGGAAGTTGTAGTATTTATTGTAAGCAGTTGCCCCTACAAAACCTGAGATAATCCCTACAAACACACCCATGTTCAATGCTGGAGCTTCAAGAACACTAATGAAGTAATCAGCAACTTTGATTGAACCACCAAAGAGAGTTGTGACCATAGCATCTGGATTTTTCAACATATCTCCTGATACACCAAAGATTGTACCAGTGATACGGTTAATCAAGATGAAGGCAAGACCAGCGGCGAAAGCACCACCAGCACGTTCTTTAGCCCAGCTTCCTCCAATTGCTAGGGCAAACAAAATGTGAAGGTTACCGATAACCCCCCAACCAATTTGCTCAAGAATTCCACCTGTAACTACAAGTGGTGCAAAAGTTGGGTTAATCATTACGATAGACTTACCGATTGAAATCATCAAACCAGCAGCCGGCATAACCGCGATAACCACCATCAAAGCCTTACCGAATTTTTGCCAAAACTCGAAAGACAAGACATTTTTGAATGTATCTTTCATCATTCAAATCTCCTTTATTTTTATTTAGGCAAACGTTTTACGAAAACGTTTGCACTTTCTACAATTCAATTATACCACTTTTTTTTTTTTTGTAAAGGCTTTTATTAAAAAAAGTAGACTTTTTTCTAAAATTTTTGTAGTAAAAAAGGAGATAGTAAAATCTCCTCAAATATACATCTATTAAAATTTAGACTTTTAAGAATCGGCGCATGGAAATTCCTGATCCCAGTGAACCAATGAAAATTCCAATCACAAATAATAAGGCAATCATCAGTGGACTGAATACTTCTGGTGATATCATTGAAAGGTTCTGACCAACTAATGACTTATTAACCGATTGGTAAACCATTTTATAGACAATAAATACCAAAACTGATGGAAGTGTTGCTCCAAGCAAACCGATGAAGGCACCTTCAAGCAAGAAAGGCCCGCGGATATAGCCATTCTTAGCACCTACTAAACGCATGATTTGAATTTCACGGCTTCGTGAAATGATGGTGATACGTATAGTATTAGAAATCAAGAACACCGCAATGAAAATCAATAATCCAGCGATAACTAGTCCCCAGACACGAATAAATGAGGCTAACTTAAACAAGCGTTCTGTATTAGCACCACCATCTTGAACTTCTGATACACCTTCGATTTTTTTAGCCTCTTCTGCTACTGTCTTTACATCACTTGGTGTATTTGTATCAACGATATATGCATCATAGAGAGGATTGGCATCGCCTTCAAAGATTTTCCAGTTGTCCCCCATCGTTTCTGTCAACTTTTCATATTGTTCTTCTTTACTTGAAAACGTAACACTTTTAACGGTTGACATACCTTTTAAAGCATCATATACCTTATGGTAGTCGTTATTTGTAACAGTTTGACCTTCTTTTTCAATAGTCTCACTATTATCAGCTACGTCCTTACGAATGTATACCATTACTCGGACATTATTTTCGATATCTGTAGCTAGTTTAGCCGTATTAAAGATAACAGATGCAAATATTGCAACCAAGGTCAAAGTAATCATAACTGAACTGACAGCAGCTACTGTCATCCAGCCATTTCGTTTCAAACTTTTTAACGATTCAAATAAATGACGAAAAAATCTACTAATCATCGTATCCATATTCTCCTTTAGCTTCGTCACGAACGACACGGCCATTTTCAATGGCAATGACACGGTGGCGCAAGGTATTTACAATCTGACTGTTGTGGGTAGCCATCAAGACAGTTGTACCTTGGAGATTGATGCGTTCCAACAAATTCATGATTTCCCATGAATTATCTGGGTCCAAGTTTCCTGTTGGTTCGTCCGCAATCAATACTTTTGGATTGTTTACAATGGCACGTGCAATTGCAATCCGTTGCTGTTCTCCCCCTGAAAGTTCATTTGGGAAAGAACGAACCTTATGCTTTAATCCAACCAAGTCTAAAACTTCCATAACACGTTTTTTGATATTACGGCGGCTCTCACCAATAACTTCCATTGCATAAGCAATATTTTCATAAACGGTTTTCTTTGGTAAGAGCTTATAATCTTGGAAGACAACCCCAACACTACGACGTAGGAGAGGGACATCTTTCTTTTTAATTTTAACCAGATTAAAACCAGCAACAGATAAGCTTCCTTTTTCGATTTTTACTTCGCGGTACAAAGAACGAATAAAGGTTGATTTTCCAGCTCCTGACGGACCTACGATATAGGCAAATTCTCCTGGTTGAATGCTGACCGAAACACCACGTAGGGCAGTCGTTCCGTTGTCGTATTTTTTGACGACATCTCTCATTTCAATGATTGACATGTGAGTTCCTTTCTATCTTAGCTGATTCGCCACTTGAGGTAGGCATCGATAAAACCATCTAGGTCCCCATCCATAACCTTATCTACCTGCGCAACTTCAAAGCTAGTTCGATGATCTTTTACCATAGTATAAGGCGTGAAAACATATGAACGGATTTGGCTTCCCCATGTGATTTCCTTTTTCTCACCCTTGAGGGAATCAACTTCCGCAGCTTTCTTTTCTTGCTCCATTTGATAGAGCTTAGCCTGCAACATCTTCATGGCACGATCTCTATTTCCATACTGGGTACGATCTACCGTTGATTGGACGACAGTTCCCGTAGGAATGTGTGTCAAACGCACTCCAGTTGAAACCTTATTGACGTTTTGTCCACCAGCACCACCTGAACGGAAGGTGTCCATCTTGATATCATCTTCACGGATTTCCACTTCAATGGTATCATCCAATTCTGGCATTACTTCCACCGATGTGAAAGAGGTATGGCGACGTTTAGCAGAGTCAAATGGTGAAATTCGCACCAAACGGTGTACCCCCATTTCTGACTTGAGAAGGCCATAGGCATTAGGTCCTTCAAATGATAAGGTTACTGACTTGATACCAGCTTCATCTCCTGCTTGGTAATCCAATACTTCCACTTTAAAGCCCTTAGCATTTCCATAGCGAGTGTACATACGAAGCAACATATCACCCCAGTCCTGAGCCTCAGTACCACCGGATCCTGGATGGATTTCCAAGATGGCATTGTTGTGGTCATAAGGTTCTGACAAGAGTAGAGTCATCTCGTAGCTGGTCATCATCTTATCAAGTTCTGATAACTGTTCAACCAATTCTTCATGCACCGACTCATCTTCAGCTAAAAAGTCTAATAAAATTTCAACTTCATCCTGCAACTCTTCCATTTTGTGGAAGGTGTTGTAAGTGTTTTTTAATTCATTTAATTCTTGCGACGTTTTTTGGGCCGCAATATTATCGTTCCAAAAATCAGGTTCTGTCATCTTGTTTTCCAAGATGGCAATCTCTTCCTCTAGACCCTCGAGGTCAAAGAGACCCCCTGAAAGAAGCTAATTTTTCACGATTTGCGTCAATTTTCTGACGAATTACTGAAATGTCCATAAATACTCCTTTTTTACATCATTTCATTATAGCATATTTTATCATTTCTTTCCATCTTTTGCTCTAATCCCCTTTTCATGAAAAAAGAAGCCTTTCGGCTTCCCTTCTTACAAGACTTTTGCTGAAGTACGAGTAATCTCTTCTACTTGAATATTCTCTGATTCAAATTTTTCTTTCAAGGCTGGTAAATCAATTGATCCTTCGATTTGAACTTCGATAATGACCTTACCATCTTTACGCGGAATATTGACTGTATGAGAGATATTCAAATTTTCTTCAACGATTAGAGAAACAATCTTACCAAGAACGCCAACTTCGTTTTCCGTAACAAAGCGCACACGAATTCCTTCCTCACCATAACCAGCAATTTCAAGAAAGGCTTGGAAAACGTCACGATCCGTAATAACCCCATAGACTTGATGGTTATCTACTACAGGAAGAATACCAATCTTATTTTTCAACATCAGATAAGTTGCATCCTCTAGACTCGCATAGCCTGAAACAGTGACAACATCGCGAATCATGACATCTTTTACTTTTGTCTTATTTAGAAGATAATTCATCTCATAGATAGAAAGACTTGTTGCCTTGGATGGACTAGCTTGGGCAATGGTTCCCTCAGTCACCAAACCAACCAATTGATCATTTTCGATAACAGGCAAGCGGTGCAATCCTTGCTCTCTCATCAAATCTGCTGCATGAGATACTGTTGTATCTGGACTAATATAAACTACCTTGCGGGTCATAAAATCTTTAACTGCCATGAGACTTCTCCTTTTCTATTCTTATCCCTATTATACAATCTTTTTGTAAATCTATCAAACGCTTACATTTCTTTTTCAAAATTCAGAAAAGTATGAATAAGCTAGCAAAAAGAGCTCTGAAATCGAGCTCTGTGAATGAAGGTAAGAAACGTTTCATTCGATTTTTTCAATTATTAGAAATCAACCTTTTAATGTAGATAAAGACTGCTTTACAATCTATATCTGTCAACTAAAAATGTCCCCCGGACTATAATGATGATTGCTTCGCAATCTCCATCTGCAACCTAAACTAGTCTCCCAGACTAGTTTAGCCACCAAGATACGCTTTTCTGACTTCTTCTGATGAGGCGAGTTCTTTTCCTGTTCCGGATAGAACGATTTTTCCTGTTTCCAGTACATAGCCTCGGTCAGAAATTGCGAGTGCTTTATTAGCGTTTTGTTCAATCAAGAGGACAGTTGTTCCTTGTTTCTGGATATCTTGAATGATATCAAAAATCTCTTGGATAAAGATTGGAGCAAGTCCCATTGATGGTTCATCTAAAAGAAGAAGTTTTGGAGTTGACATAAGAGCGCGTCCCATGGCAAGCATTTGTTGCTCCCCTCCTGAAAGAGTGGCTGCATCTTGGTTCTTGCGTTCTTCAAGACGAGGGAAGCGTGAGAAAACTTTCTTCAAGTTAGCTTGATTTTCTTCACGATTTTTCTTTAAGAAAGCTCCCATTTCTAGATTTTCCATAACAGTCAAGCCAGGAAAGACGTGGCGTCCTTCTGGAACTTGTGAAAGACCACCTGCCACGATTTTCTGAGCCGGCATTTTTTGGATTTCTTGACCTAAAAATTCAATCTTTCCAGAACTTGGTCTAACCAAACCAGACAAGGTACGGAGAATGGTTGTCTTACCTGCACCATTGGCACCGATAAGGGAAACAACTTCTCCTTCATTCACTTCAAAGCTTACATCACGGACTGCTTGGATCATACCGTAATGCACAGAAAGATTTTCAACTTTTAACATAGACATTAGGCTTCACCTCCTAGATAAGCTTCGATAACGCGTTTATTGGTCTTAATTTCGTCTGGAGTTCCTTGAGCAATCAAACGACCATATTCAAGTACGTAGATGCGTTCTGTAACTTCCATAACCAGATTCATATCGTGTTCAATCAGCATGATCGTAATCTTAAATTCATCTTTGATACGACGAATTAACTCAGTCAATTCTGCTGTTTCCTGTGGGTTCATACCTGCTGCTGGTTCATCTAAAAAGAGAATTTTAGGTTCCGTAGCGAGGGCACGAACAATTTCCAAACGACGTTGTTGTCCGTAGGCAAGATTTTTAGCAAGCGTTTCTGCATCACCATCTAAATCAAAGATTTTCAACAATTCCAAAGCCTTAGCCTTTAATTCTTTTTCACTCTTGTAAAAAGCTGGTAAGCGCAAAAAACTAGCAAAAACATGTTGTTTGTGATGGTTGCCAAAAGCAATCAAAACATTGTCCAAAACGGTTAAATCTTTAAAGAGACGGATATTTTGGAATGTACGTCCAAGTCCCAAAGAAGCAATCTTATAAGGTGCCTTTCCATTCAAAAGGTGACCATCTAGGGAAACTGTTCCCTCACTTGGTTCATAAACACCCGTCAAGAGGTTGAAAAGGGTGGTTTTACCTGCTCCGTTTGGACCGATTAGTCCAACCAGTTCCCCTTCGTTCAATTCAAGAGTCACATCTCCAACAGCTGTTAGACCGCCAAAATGTTTGGTTAACTGTTTTACTTCAAGTAATGCCATTAGTTTTGTTCCTCCTTCTTAGATTTTTTAAAGAAACGTGATAGGCTCAATTCCCATGTTCCAAGAAGTCCACCTGGTCTGAAAATCATTACCAATACCAAGGCCAAAGCGTAAATAATCATACGCACACTAGCAACATCTTGGAGAAGCATATTCAAAATTCCAAGAACAATAGCTGAAACGATTGCACCTGTAATGGAACCAAGTCCACCAAATACAACAATGATCAATACGTTGATTGAGTTGATGAAAGTGTAATCTTTCGGTACAACTGAACCGATAAATCCTGCCTGAAGTGACCCTGCAATACTTGCAGTAATAGCACCAAAGACAAAGGCGATGATTTTAATTTTAGTCGTATTAACCCCAACTGACTCAGCAGCAATTTCATCCTCACGAACAGAGAGAGTTGAACGACCAATTGGACTACGTAAGAAGTTCAAGGTTGCAATGGTTGTAATCACGACGAAGAAGTATACCATTTGCCAAGTTGTAAAGTTAGGAATTCCCAAGATACCTGCCGCACCATTTGTAAGGCTTCCACCATTGATGATAAAGATACGGATAATTTCAGAAACACCTAGAGTCGCTACGGCAAGATAGTCCCCCTTCAAGCGCAAGGTTGGAATTCCGACAAGTAAGGCAACTGCTCCTGAAAGTAAAGCACCTACCAGCATAGCTCCAAAGAAGGCACCGTAAGTTGGTGATTTAGAACCAATAATAGCAGCGGCATAGGCACCAATCGCCATGAAACCAGCATGCCCAAGTGAAAATTGTCCTGAAAAACCAACGATTAAGTTGAGACCAACAGCCAGAATAATATTAATTCCAATTTGTTGTAAAATCTGTACATAGAATAGATTGAGTACCCCAACTGAAACTAGTACACTAATCAAGCCATAGCCAGCTAACAAAAGGAGTAACCATAGAATATTAACTTTTAAATTTTCCTTCATCGTTTACACCTTCTCTTTCACATTTTTACCAAGGATACCAGCTGGGCGGACAATCAAGATCAACAACAAGATTCCATAAACAATGGCATCACGGAAGTCTGACATCCCAAAGGCTGTTGCAAAGGTTTCCAATAGACCAATTACAAATCCACCAAGCGCCGCACCAGGAATAATTCCGATACCACCAAGTACTGCGGCTACGAAGGATTTAAGACCTGGAGTAACCCCCATCAAAGGCTCTAGAGAGTTATAATAGAGGGCAATCAGAACACCAGCCGCACCCGCAAGAGCAGAACCCAAAGCGAAGGTAAAGCTGATAGTACGGTTTACATTGATCCCCATCAATTGCGCCGCATCGCTATCTACAGATACAGCACGCATGGCTTTCCCCATCTTAGTCTTTTGGACAATGACCTGTAACAAAATCATCAAAATCAAGGAAATGGCCAAAATCATTAACTGAACGTTTGTTAGACTAATTGGACCCAAATCATAGCGAACTGTTTGAATCGCTTGAGGGAAGGCACGGGTATTGGCACCAACCAGATAGACCATTCCATACTCCAATAGGAAGGAAACCCCAATAGCTGTGATCAAAACAGCAATACGAGTAGAGTGGCGCAAAGGTCGATAAGCAAGAAACTCAATCACGACACCAAGGACAGCTGTAGCTAGCATCGCTACGATAAGCGCTACAAAGAAATTCATTTGGAAAGAATTAATCAAGAAATAACCAATAAAGGCTCCCATCATATAAATATCACCGTGGGCGAAGTTGATGAGCTTGATAATTCCGTAAACCATGGTATATCCTAGGGCTAATAGCGCATAAACACTACCTAGAATCAAACCATTTACTAGTTGTTGGAGCATAAGATTCACTCTTTCTATATATAATTTCGAGGGTTCTCCCTCACTTTTTGATAGGTTCTTAAACATCGAAACAGGGAGTGAGTCCGAGGCTCATTCCCTATTTCAACATTTTCTATTATGGTTTTACAACTTCTGCTGCTTCAACCTTACCATTGTTCATGGTCATCATGTAAGCAGTTTTGACTGTGTTGTGGTCTGCATCGAAGCTTGTTTGACCAGTTACACCTTCAAAGTCTTTTGTTTTAGCAAGGTTGTCTTTGATCTCACCTGAGTTTTTGGCACCTTTTGCTGCGTTTGCTACAAGGTGAACTGAGTCATAAGCCAAGGCTGCAAATGTTGAAGGCTCTTCATTGTACTTAGCACGGTAAGCGTCAAGGAAGGCTTTTGCTTTAGCTGAAACTTCTACAGTAGTTGAGAAGCCTGAGATAAAGTAGATGTTTGATGCTTTTTCAGGAGTTGCTTGTTGTACAAACTCTTCACCGTTGAATCCATCACCACCAACGATTGGTTTGTCAATTCCCATACCACGCGCTTGGTTTACAATTTTACCAGCCTCATTATAGTAGCCAGGAACAACGATGGCATCAAAATCTTTCCCTTTCATTTTTGTAAGGGCTGCTTGGAAGTCTGTGTCACCTGCTACGAAAGTTTCATCAGCAACGATTTCACCCTTGTATGACTCGCGGAAAGATTTGGCAATCCCTTTAGCATAGTCACTGGCATTGTCAGTGTAAAGAACAACTTTCTTAGCTTGCAATTTATCAGAAACATAGTTTGAGATAATTTTTCCTTGGAAGCTATCTTGGAAAGTTCCGATAAAGAGGTAATCTTGACCTTTAGTCAATCCATCTTGAGTCGCACTTGGTGAAATCAATGGAACACCTGCTTTTGTAGCGTTCGCTACCGCAGCTGCAGTTGCACCAGATGTCGCAGGTCCTACGACTGCTGATACCTTAGATTGGGTTACAAGGTTAGTTGTTACTGAAGCCGCCTCAGCTGTTTCAGACTTGTTATCTTTATCGACTACTTCGATTTGTTTTCCATCGATACCACCTGCTGCATTGATTTCATCAACGGCAAGTTGGGCACCTTTTTGTTCAGCTGTTCCGTATGCAGCTAAAGAACCTGATTCTTCAAAGTTAAATCCGATTTTGATTGTCTTTTCCTCTACTGAGTTACCAGCAGCATTTGACGCTCCAGACTTCACTTCTCCACAGGCTGCAAGAAGAGCTACACTTGCAAGCGCCACAAACGATAGGGCAAATTTTTTCTTCATCTTTTTTGTCTCCTTATTTCTTAAATAAATAGCATGTTAAGAATATACCGAATTATCAGAAAATTGTCAACACTTTTCTTAAACTTTTTCGATGATAACGTTTTCCTCTCGATGAAGATTGCCCACAAAGGGTGTTTCCAGCTCTTGGATATGACAAACTCTGACTTTTTTTATAAACTTTTCCTTGCTCAAGCGCCCGACCAATTGCTCCACTTCTTGAGTTGGAACATAAAGCTGTAAGTAACGATGTTTCTTGGAATGATAGGTAATATCTCCATAATCCTGCAGTTTTTTGGCATCACGATTATAGTAAAGATAGATAATCAAGCCAGATCGATTGACTTTTTCAAACATGATAAATCCTCTTTCTAAGAAATCTCTCCCTATTATACCAAAAAAAGCAAACCCAGTCGAGTTTGCCTTCTTTCATCATTAGTTCAATGAATTGTTGGCCATGATTTCATCAATAAAGCCATATTCAAGTGTTTCTTGGGCACTCATCCAGTTATCGCGTTCTGCATCTGCGTGGACTTTTTCGATTGACTGACCTGAATTTTCAGCCAAGATTTTTTCCAAGGTGTTACGAGTTTTAAGCAAGTGTTCTGCAGCGATCGCCATATCAGTTTGTTGGGTACCACCACCTGTACCCCCCATTGGTTGGTGGATCATATACTCTGCATTTGGAAGCATGAAACGTTTGCCTTTTGCTCCACTTGATGCGATGACTGTCCCCATAGATGCAGCCATTCCCATAACGATGGTTTGGACATCTGCCTTGATAAAGTTCATGGTATCAACGATTGCCAAACCAGCTGAAACGGAACCACCTGGTGTATTGACATAAAGGTAAATATCCTTTGTACTATCTTGGGCATCCAAGAAAAGCAATTGGGCAATAACTGAGTTGGCCATGTTGTCTTCAACTGGGCCTGTTAGCATAATGATGCGGTCTTTGAGAAGACGTGAGTAAATATCGTAGGAACGTTCCCCACGGCTTGTTTGTTCAATAACTACAGGAATCATTCATTTCTCCTTTTGAGTTTTATTTGTCAAATGACTGAAGATAAGACTATTATAATATCTAGGTCAAAAAAGGTCAAATTTTTGCTCTGTTTTCAGCAGACAGAAACAAAAATTCAACCTCCTTTCACGACTGGAAATCCTTTTCCAAGTCAATCTTCTTTTCGATCTTATTTCGTACCGAACAAGCGGTCTCCAGCATCTCCAAGACCTGGAACGATATAACCGTGTTCGTTCAAGCGTTCATCCAAGGCTGCTGTAAAGATTTCTACATCTGGATGAGCTTCTTGAAGGGCTTTTACACCTTCTGGTGCAGATACAAGGCAGACAAATTTGATATTTGATGCGCCACGTTTTTTAAGCGAGTCAACAGCCAAGATTGCTGAGCCACCTGTTGCCAACATTGGGTCTACTACAAAAATTTGACGTTGGTCAATATCCTCAGGCAATTTCACCAAGTACTCAACTGGTTGAAGCGTTTCTTCATCACGGTACATACCGATGTGACCAACCTTAGCAGCTGGAACCAAGCTCAAGAGCCCATCAACCATCCCGATACCTGCACGCAAGATTGGAACGATGGCCAATTTCTTACCTGCCAATTGTTTTTGAACTGTTTTTGTGATTGGTGTTTCGATTTCCACATCTTCTAGTGGAAGATCACGAAGTACTTCATACCCCATCAACATTGCAATCTCATCTACTAGCTCACGAAAAGCTTTTGTAGAAGTATCTGTACGACGCAAGATTGACAATTTGTGTTGAATCAGTGGATGATTAATAACTTCAATTTTTCCCATTTTTGGAATTCCTTCTTTCAATTTATTCTTCTTATTATACCAAAAAACGGTTTAAAAATCTTTCTAAACCATTTATTTTTGATAATTTTTACATTAAATCTGCCTCTTTTAGAGCTGCTTGTACTGTCTCAAGTGGTAAATGAGTTAATTCTGTTCCTTTTTCTTGATAAAGGTATTGGGCGTAGTCGTCCATTCGGTACTGGTTGATATAAACCACGCGCTTACAACCAACCTGCAATAATTGTTTGGTACAGTTCAGACAAGGAAAATGGGTTACATAGGCTGTAAAACCTTTTGGAACACCACGTTCAGCACCTTGAAGAATAGCATTAACCTCTGCGTGAAGAGTGCGAACACAGTGGCCTTCAATGACCAGACATTCGTGATCAATACAATGCTCGGTACCTGACACCGAACCATTATAACCAGTGGAAATAACTTTATTATCCTTAACCAGAATTGCACCCACTTTGGCACGTTTACAAGTGGAACGATTGGCAATCAGTAGGGCTTGAGCTGCAAAATACTCATCCCAGGCTAGTCTTTTTTCAGTCATATCTCTTCTCCTTTTTCTCTATTTTTTAAAAAATGGTAAACCTAAGTCCGCAATCTTTTCAGCAGGTACCTTCATGCCATCCTTGATCCATTTTAGAAGGACAGAGACGATGGCTGAGCTCCAGAAGGAATGAAGATAAGAGCTGACCCCTTTTGATTTCCCATGGTATTTTTCTAGAAATTCCTGCATGGCTTGGACAAAGATTTTTTCCAGATGGTAATCTAAGGCAAGTTGAATCACTCTGGCTTCCTTTCTTGCTTCTCGGAAAAGGTGAACCCAGACCAGATAAAGGTCTGTCTTTAAATCATAATGATGCAACTGTTCCATAATATTGTGGACAGTTCGTTTAAAGACGCTTTCTAAAATCTCCTCTTTAGAATCATAATTGCGATAAAAAGCCGCACGCGAAACGCCTGCACGTTTGACCAATTCAGAAATACTAATCTTGGTCAAGTCCTTTTTTTCCAAGAGCTGCAAGAGGGCTGTTTCGATGGCTTCTCTAGTTAATAAATTGGATTCTTGGTTTGATTTTCTGAGATTTTCAAGAGATTTTTCAGAGATTCTACGTTCAGACATAACATTTTCTTTCTACTTGTCACAACAGACAGATAAGGCTTTTGTTTCAAGGGTTTTCATGATATAATTGTAAAAAAAGACAGAACCTTTGTCAATGTATAACTGACAAAGATGGAGAATTTCTATGACTTGGAAGATTATTGCTGACTCTGGTTGTGATTATCGTCAACTGGCAAAAGCAGCTATTGACACGACCTTTGTAAGTGTTCCCTTAACCATTCAAGTAGCTGATCAGATTTTTGTTGATGATGCCAGTCTTGATATTGACCAAATGATGGAAACCATGTATGCAACTGCAGAAGCTTCAAAATCAGCTTGTCCAAGTCCAGATGACTATTTGCGAGCATTTGAAGGAGCCAAAAACATTTTCCTAGTAACCATCACAGGTACTCTCTCTGGCAGTCACAATAGTGCTCAACTAGCCAAGAATATTTATCTGGAAGAACATCCTGACACTAAGATTCATGTAATTGATAGTTTGTCTGCTGGTGGGGAGGTTGACTTGCTCGTAGAAAAATTGAATGACTTGATTGACCAGGGCTTATCTTTTGAAGAAGTGGTTGAAGCTATCACCGCCTATCAAGAAAAAACCAAGTTGCTCTTTGTCCTAGCTAAAGTCGATAACTTGGTTAAAAACGGCCGTTTGAGCAAGCTTATCGGTACGGTCGTTGGCCTTCTCAACATCCGTATGGTCGGAGAAGCTAGTGAAACTGGAACCCTCGAATTGCTACAAAAAGCAAGAGGACCAAAGAAATCGATTCAGGCAGCATATGAAGAGTTAGTGAAAGCAGGATATGCTGGTGGCCGTATTGTCATGGCCCAACGCAATAACGAGAAATGTTGCCAACAGCTTTCAGAGCGAATCCGTGAAAATTTCCCACAGGCGGATATTAAAATTCTCCCAACATCTGGTCTCTGCAGTTTTTATGCAGAAGATGGTGGTTTACTGATGGGATATGAAATTGATTAATTGCATTCTTGACAAGAGGTGACCATCATCTCTTGTTTTTTTATGGTACAATAGAGCTATGAAACATTTTGATACTATTGTCATCGGTGGAGGTCCTGCTGGTATGATGGCTACGATTTCCAGTAGTTTTTATGGACAGAAAACCCTCCTCATCGAAAAAAATCGGAAACTTGGAAAAAAATTAGCTGGGACTGGTGGGGGACGGTGCAATGTAACCAACAACGGAACTCTAGACGATCTACTAGCTGGAATCCCTGGAAATGGTCGCTTTCTTTACAGTGTTTTCTCCCAGTTCGATAACCATGATATCATTAACTTTTTTACAGAAAATAGTGTTAAACTTAAAGTCGAAGACCACGGCCGTGTCTTTCCGGCCAGCGACAAATCTCGAACCATTATCGAAGCACTGGAAAAGAAAATCATGGAGCTAGGTGGTCAAGTTGCTACTCAAACAGAGATCGTTTCTGTTAAAAAAGTAGATGATCAGTTTTTCCTTAAATCATCTAATCAAACCTTCACTTGCGATAAACTCATTGTCACAACTGGTGGTAAATCCTATCCTTCTACTGGTTCGACTGGTTTTGGTCATGAGATTGCCCGTCATTTTAAACACACCATTACCGAGCTTGAAGCTGCCGAGAGCCCATTGTTGACTGATTTTCCACACAAGGCGCTTCAAGGAATTTCACTAGACGATGTGACCCTAAGTTATGGCAAACATGTCATCACTCACGATCTGCTCTTTACCCACTTTGGTTTGTCTGGCCCTGCTGCCCTACGTATGTCTAGCTTTGTCAAGGGTGGGGAGATTCTCTCACTCGATGTTTTGCCTCCACTTTCTGAAAATGACTTGGCTGCATTTCTAGAAGAAAATCGGGAAAAATCCTTGAAAAATGCTTTAAGAACCTTGTTGCCAGAACGCTTGGCAGAATTTTTTGTGCAAGGCTATCCTGAAAAAGTCAAACAGTTGACTGAAAAGGAACGAGAACAACTGCTCCAGTCTATCAAAAACCTCAAAATCCCTGTGACTGCTAAAATGTCCCTCGCCAAGTCCTTTGTTACCAAAGGTGGCGTCAGTCTCAAGGAAATCAATCCTAAAACTCTAGAAAGTAAGCTGGTCCCTGGCCTCCACTTTGCGGGCGAGGTACTGGATATCAATGCTCATACGGGGGGCTTTAACATCACTTCTGCCCTCTGTACCGGCTGGGTGGCGGGAAGCCTGCATTATGATTAAAAACTCTATAGTAGAAAAATCGGAAGAATACTCCTCCGATTTTATTTTGTCTGAGTTTGGACATAGTGGGCAATCACATCTGATGTGTACTGGGCTGTTCCAGGTCCAAATTTGTCAATGTTTTCCTTAAATTCTGGGTTGTAGACGTAGCCTTTACCGATGTGACCGAATACCTCAATAGAGCAGTCAAATCCATAAGTACGGATGGCTTGCAAGAGTTTGGCAGCTTCTTCTTGGTTTTCTGTTGCTGTTACAGGTAGACCAGCTTGAAGATTTTGTGCCAAAGCTTGAAAAACTTGGTTGAAGGCAGCTGTAGCCTCGTTTTCGTGACCTTTCTGGCGCTCCAGCGCTTGGTCCATGACTTCTTGTCCATATTTCTCTACCGCCTCTTGGTGGTATTTTTGATGGTCTTGGTAGTTAAATCCAGCGAATTTTTCCTCAATGCTCATTTCTCTTTCTCCTTTTTGTTCTTGAATGGTTTTTTGCAAGGTTGAAATCAAGGTATCCAGATGTTGCCTTTCTCTGGTCAAATAGTCCAACTGTCTGGTCAAGTGAGGCAACAAATCTGATCTATCTTCCTTTAACAGCTCTGCTATTTTTTCCAAAGAAAAACCTAGATATTTGTAGTAAAGAATGACCTGAAGGCGTTCCAAATCCTCTTGACTGTAAGTTCGATATCCGTTTTCTGACTTTAAAGGGACCAGAAGGCCTATCTTGTCGTAGTGGTGCAGGGTCTTGACAGAGACACCTGAAAGCTGGGCAGCTTCTTTTATATGGTACATGATTTCCTCCTTCCACTAATAGTATAACCCCTCCCCTTAGGTCAGAGTCAAGTGTTTTTATGAGATTTTTTAAACTGTTAAAGAAAGGTCTAAAAGCTTGAAAATGGTTTTCTTGACAGGCCTTAGAAAACATGATAGGATAGTCAAGTCTATCAATCAAAAGAAACGCTCATCTTGAGTACTGATGAGGCTATTTGCCAAGGGCAGTAGCTTTTTCTTTTGCAACACTAATTTTAGGAGTTTAACTATGTCTGAAAAATCGCAATGGGGTTCTAAACTGGGCTTTATCCTAGCATCTGCTGGTTCAGCCATCGGACTTGGTGCCGTTTGGAAATTCCCCTACATGACTGCTGCTAACGGTGGAGGAGGCTTTTTACTGGTCTTTCTCATTTCCACTATTTTAATCGGTTTCCCCCTTTTGCTAGCTGAGTTTGCCCTCGGCCGAAGTGCTGGTGTTTCAGCTATCAAAACCTTTGGAAAACTCGGCAAGAATAGCAATTATAACTTTATCGGTTGGATTGGTGCCTTTGCCCTCTTTATCCTTTTATCGTTTTACAGTGTTATTGGGGGCTGGATTTTAGTCTATCTAGGCATTGAGTTTGGAAAATTGTTCCAACTTGGTGGAACGGGTGATTATGCTCAGTTATTTACTTCAATCATTTCAAATCCAGCCATTGCTCTAGGAGCTCAAGCGGCCTTTATCTTATTGAACATCTTTATTGTATCACGTGGTGTTCAAAAAGGGATTGAAAGAGCATCGAAAGTCATGATGCCTCTGCTCTTTATCATCTTTGTCGTCATCATCGGACGCTCTCTCAGTTTGCCAAATGCCATGGAAGGGGTTCTTTACTTCCTCAAACCAGACTTTTCAAAACTGACCAGTGCTGGTCTCCTCTATGCTCTGGGACAATCTTTCTTTGCCCTCTCACTAGGGGTTACAGCCATGCTGACCTATGCTTCTTACTTGGATAAGAAAACCAATCTGGTCCAGTCAGGAATTTCTATTGTAGCCATGAACATCTCGGTATCCATCATGGCGGGTCTAGCCATTTTCCCAGCCATGTCAGCCTTCAATATCCAATCTGAAGGAGGACCGAGCCTGCTCTTTATCGTCTTGCCTCAACTCTTTGACAAGATGCCTTTTGGAACCATTTTCTACATCCTCTTCCTCTTGCTCTTCCTCTTTGCGACAGTCACTTCTTCTGTCGTTATGCTGGAAATCAATGTGGGCAATATCACCAATCAGGACAACAGCAAACGTGCCAAATGGAGTGCCATTTTAGGAATCTTGACCTTTGTCTTTGGAATTCCTTCAGCCCTATCTTACGGTGTCATGGCGGATGTTCACATCTTTGGGAAGACCTTCTTTGACGCTATGGACTTCTTGGTTTCCAATCTCCTTATGCCATTTGGAGCTCTCTGCCTTTCACTCTTTACAGGCTATATCTTTAAAAAGGCTCTTGCAATGGAGGAACTCCATCTCGATGAAACAGCATGGAAACAGGGACTGTTCCAAGTCTGGCTCTTCCTTCTTCGTTTCATCATTCCAATCATCATCATCGTGGTTTTCATCGCCCAATTTATGTAATCAAAAAGGACTTGAGTAATAAACTCAAGCCCTTTCTTTTTTATGGATGGCTAACAATCAATTCCAAATCTTGTCCTTCCAAGGTCCAAGCTTCTACATCACTTGGTAGGATAAAGTGGCTACCTTTTTGAATTGGATAGTTTTTCCCGTCAACAGTAAGCTGACCTTGACCAGCTAAGACACTGAATAAGCTGTAGTCAGCTGTCTTTTCGAAGTCAACTTTTCCAGTAATTTCCCACTTGTAAACTGCAAAGAAATCATTGGATACAAGGAGAGTGGAACGCAAATCATCTGCTTTAACAGTTACAGGACGGCTATTTGCAGGCTCACCAATGTTCAAGACATCAATGGATTTTTCAAGGTGAAGTTCACGCAAGTTACCATTATCATCCTTACGGTCAAAGTCATAGACACGATAGGTGGTGTCACTAGACTGCTGGGTTTCAAGAATCAAGATGCCTGCTCCGATAGCATGCATGGTGCCACTTGGAACATAGAAGAAATCTCCAGCCTTAACAGGTACTTTGGTAAGCAAGGCATCCCAGTTCTTGTCCTCAATTTGCTGGCGGAGTTCTTCTTTTGACTTGGCATTGTGACCATAGATAATCTCTGAACCTTCATCCGCAGCGATGATGTACCAGCATTCTGTTTTTCCAAGTTCGCCTTCATGCTCGAGTCCGTAAGCATCGTCTGGATGAACTTGAACACTGAGCCAGTCGTTAGCATCCAGAATCTTAGTCAACAGTGGAAATACAGGTTCTGGACGATTGCCAAACAATTCACGGTGCTCTGCATATAAAGTAGCAAGATCTGTTCCCTCGTAGCGACCATTGGCAACTTTAGAGACACCATTTGGATGGGCTGAGATGGCCCAATATTCTCCGATTTTTTCACTTGGGATGTCGTAGCCAAACTCATCACGTAGCTTGGTACCACCCCAGATTTTTTCTTGCATAACTGATTGTAAAAATAATGGTTCTGACATGTCGATCTCCTGTCTGATTTTTCTCCCCTCATTATAGCAAAAAAAGAGTTCCAGTTGAACTCTTTTTCACATCTTATAAAGTAGGGAGAAGATTTTATAAAAATAGTGAATAAATGTGATCTACTCAATGATTGCACCATTGCTGGCAATGACATCCTTGTACCAGTAGAAGGATTTCTTCTTGCTACGTTTGAGGCTTCCATGACCAGCATTATCTCGATCCACATAGATAAAGCCATAGCGCTTGTTCATTTCGCCTGTTCCAGCTGAAACCAGATCGATACAGCCCCAAGTCGTATAACCAAGCAAGTCAACTCCATCTTGGTAAATGGCATCTCGCATAGCCTTGATGTGAGCTTCTAAGTAAGCAATCCGATAGTCATCTGCTACATAACCATTTTCATCCGGTGTATCCATAGCACCGAGTCCATTTTCTACGATGAACATAGGCTTTTGGTAACGATCCCAGATGGCATTGAGGGTGATGCGAAGGCCAAGTGGGTCAATCTGCCATCCCCATTCTGAGGATTCAAGATAAGGATTTTTGAGAGAGGCAAAAACATTTCCAGCAGTTAATTCTTTAACTGCTGGATCACCTGACGCCACTCGACTTGCATAGTAAGATAAGGAAACAAAGTCAACAGTATTGTTCTTCAACAAGTCCAGATCCTCAGCCGTCATTTGAATCTCAATCCCCTCACGCTCCCACTGCTTCTTGGCATAGTTTGGGTATTCCCCACGCGCTTGAACATCAATGAAGAAGTAACTCTTGCGGTCTTCCTCCATGGCTGCCCAGTAGTCTCTCGGATGGGCTGTGTTAGGATAGTATTGCCCTGCTGCCAACATACATCCCACCTTGTTTTCTGGGTCAATTTCGTGGGCAATTTTCGTCGCAAGGGCTGAAGCTACTAGCTCATGGTGGGCAGCCTGATATTTAACCTGTTCTTGATTTTCTCCTTCTTCAAAACAGAGTCCAGCTCCCATAAAGGGTGCATGGAGAATCATGTTGATTTCATTGAAGGTTAGCCAGAATTTGACCAAGCCCTTATAGCGGGTAAAGAGTGTGCGACAAAGTTTTTCATAGAAGTCTAACATCCGACGATTGCGCCAACCACCGTATTCTTCAATCAAGTGCATAGGACAGTCGAAATGCGTAATGGTAACCAGAGGTTGGATTCCATACTTATAACATTCCTTAAACAAGTCCTCATAAAAGGCTAGACCAGCTTCATTTGGCACTGTTTCGTCGCCCTTAGGAAAAATCCGAGTCCAAGCAATGGAAAGTCGATAAGTCTTAAAGCCCATCTCTGCAAAAAGAGCAATATCTTCCTTGTAATGATGGTACATATCAATGGCTTCTTTGGCTGGGTAAAAATAGTCCTCCTCAAACGAAAACATCTTTTTCTGACCTGTGATAATGGCTTCACGATCTGGTCCAATGGGTACCACATCAACGTTAGCTAAACCACGCCCATCGAGATTATAAGCACCCTCACATTGATTAGCTGCCGTAGCACCACCCCAGAGGAAGCCCTCTGGAAATTGTAGTATTTCTGTCATCACTTTACCTCACTTGATTTGCTAGTTCTATTATACTAAAAAGGGGACAAAAAGTTTGGAACTATCTGGGTAATGATGTCCTGAGCTTGCTCAAATGTACGAAAAAAAGACTGAAACCAGTCTTCTTTTTAAATCAAAGCTGTAATAGCTGTCACTAGGCCAAAAACGATACCTGGTGCATTGGCAGCAGCAAGGGGGATATCTCTTTCTTTTTTGAAAAGACCGTAGTAAACCCAGAGACTACAGTTGATGGCAGCAACCAAGGGCTGGATGAAATTTCCTTTTTGACCAGCCAGATTGTTCATGATTTGTGGGAAGTAAGACACATACATCATAACAGACATAAAGGTCGCTACCCAACCTAAAATTTTCATTTGTTTTTCAGACATTTTCAAAACCTCTTTCATTTTTACTGAATCTTATTTTAAAATATTCTTTCAAAACAATCAAGTCTTTAAAACTTTTGTTATAAAGATATAAACTATCACAATCTTGTTATAAGAAAGAGGGAACAGAAAAAAGACCGAATTGCTCCGTTCTGTTTACTCAATCAAATATTAGAAAATGAATACTCCTTTTCAATGAATCGATTGATTGATGGTAAATAAGCCGTTAGAAATTATTGACAGTATCGAAATTTTCTAGTAAAATGAATTTTGTTAATACCTAAATGGTGTGTAGTTTTCTATCAACATAGTCAGGAGAAAAGGAACTTATGCTAAAAAAATTTAATGAATTGTCACTGAAAGATAAGGCTTATCTAATTGGCGGTTTGAGCTTATTAGTCATTGTGATCTCATTTGGTCTACTCAATCGTCAAACAGTAACTGTCAGTCTTGTCTTTACACAACTATCTGCTCCCTTGATTTTGGTGATTTTTACTTGTCTAGTAATCGGGATCATTGCTGGTAGTGCTATTGGTATTAGCTATCACCATAACAAGACTCAAGATCTGAGAAGCCGCATTGCTGAAGCAGAAGCGACTATCAATATAAAAGACAGGGAGCTTGTCCAGTACGAGGAACAGGTGCAACAATTAAAACAGGAAGCCAAACAATAAGTGTAGAAATCATAACCACCCGTGAAAACGGGTGGTTTTTTGTCTCGCACCTAACGGAGCGAGACGGACTGAAAGTCGCATAAATACAAAAAAGATCGAATTGCTCCGATCTTTTTAAGTTTCACTCCAAGAATGTTTAGATAAAAAATTTGATAATAGAATTACCTACTTCATACGATAAAAATCAAGCACTAGACCAGCAGGACCTTTAACTAATAAGGACTCTGTTCCCCAATCGGTTACAGTTGGACCGTTTAAAACCTGGATACCAAGCTCGTTCAACCGTTTGTAGTTCTGGTCTACATCCTCAACCTCGATATGAATAATGATTCCTGACTGAAAATCTTCCAAAGGAATCAAATGATTTTGGGACAACATCAGACAGTGACTGCCAATCGTAAATTGAGCAAAACTGTCATCAACATAATCGGATTTTTTATCCAAAATACGCTCCAAGTCAGCACATACTTGGGGAACATCTGAAACGATAATATCTAATTGATTTAAATTCATTTACTATCCTCCATAAAAAGACCGGATTGCTCCGATCTTTTCAAGTTTCTCTCTATGAAAATCAAAGAATAAACAAGGCATCAAACCGCAGGCAGTACTGGAGTACGGCAAGGTGAAGATAACGCAGTTTACATTTGATTTTCGACGAGAGAAATTATTTAATTGCGCGTGATTGCAATCCTTCTTCTTCCAAGAAGAGGCGGAATGGTACGAGTTCTTCTGCTTCGTATTTTTCCTTGAAAGCTTTGATTGCTTCCTCTGAGTGAAGTTTTGGATCCAATTCAAGTACTTCTACTGGAAGTGGACGGTGTTCAGTGATGCGAGCATCGATAACGACAGTTTTACCTTCTTTGCTCAATTTAACAGCTTCTGCAACAACTGCATCGATGTCTTCGATACGGTCAACTGTAAATCCAACAGCTCCTTGAGCTTCAGCGATTTTCGCATAGTCAGCATTAGGGAAGTCACAACCAAACAAGTGTTTGTTTGTGTCTTCGTATTTGTCCTTGATGAAGGCATATTTACCATTTGAGAAGACAACGTTGATAACTGGAAGGTCGTATTGAACGTTTGTGATAACGTCTGGGTAGCACATGTTGAATGCACCGTCACCCATGATGTTCCATACTTGGCGATCTGGATTGTCTTTCTTAGCAGCGATACCACCAGGAAGGGCAATACCCATTGTCGCAAAGAGTGGAGATGTACGCCACATGTTCTTAGGTGTCATGTGAAGGTGACGAGTAGATGTTTGAGTAGTGTCACCTACGTCGATTGAGTAGATAGCGTCTTGATCAGCATGTTTGTTGATTGCATTGTAAACTTGATACAATTGCAATTCACCCTCAGTTTTACCTTCGATTTTGTTCATGTAATCACGCCAGTTTTGGTTGTTCTTAACGTTTGCACGCCACCATGGAGTAGATTCAACTGGGTTCACTTTGTCAAGGATAGCTTTAGCTGCTTGACCTGCATCACCAAGGATTGAAGCGTCTAGGGCATGACGTTTACCAAGTTTGTAAGGGTCGATATCCACTTGGATGAATTTTTCAGTATTCTTGAATGCTTGGTAAACTTCAGCAAATGGGAAGTTTGAACCAAGGAAAAGAACTGTGTCTGCTTCAAAGACCACTTCGTTGGCTGGCTTCCAACCAACACGGTAAGCAGAACCTGTCAAACCTTCATAGTTCCATTCAAAGGCTTCAAAGTTTTTACCAGTTGTGATGATTGGTGCTTTGATTTTACGTGACAATTCAGTAATCACTTCACCAGCTTTAACACCACCGTAACCAGCATAGATAACTGGACGTTCAGCATTGTTCAAGATTTCAACAGCTTTGTCGATTTCAACTTCGTTCAAAGCAGGAGCGATGAATGAACGTTCGTATGAACCTGAACCGTAGTATGAATTTTCGTCGATTTCTTGGAAACCGAAGTTTACTGGGATTTCAACAACAGCTGGACCTTTTTTAGAAACTGCAGCACGGCAAGCTTCGTCGATTACTTTTGGCAATTGCTCAGCGTAAGCTACACGTTTGTTGTATACAGCGATACCGTTGTACATTGGGTTTTGGTTCAATTCTTGGAAAGCATCCATGTTGAGTTCGTTAACTGGACGTGATCCAAGGATTGCTAGGAATGGAGTGTTATCCATAGCTGCATCGTAAACACCGTTAATCAAGTGAGTCGCACCTGGACCACCTGAACCAACTGCAACCCCGATTGAGCCGCCGAATTTAGCTTGCATAACCGCTGCAAGAGCACCTGTTTCTTCGTGACGAACTTGCAAGAAGCGGATATCTTTGTCTTCAGCCAAAGCATCCATCAATGAGCTGAGTGTTCCTGATGGGATACCGTAGATTGTGTCTACGCCCCATGTTTTCAATACATTAAGCATTGCTGCAGATGCAGTAATTTTCCCTTGAGTCATAATGATAACTCTCCTTCAAATATTTTTAAATCTACTAAAAAAGGTTTCATATAGTTTTTGAAAACGTTTCAGTAAATTTTTACACTACTAATTTATCACATTTATTTTGACTTTACTAAGAATCTGCTCAGAAGTTTTTATTCTCTATTACAGTACAGTTTGAAAACGTTTTTAGTTTCTGTTTTATAATACTCAATGAAAATCAAAGAACAAACTAGAAAGCTAGCCGCAGGTTGCTCAAAACACAGCTTTGAGGTTGCAGATAAAGCTGACGTGGTTTGAAGAGATTTTTGAAGAGTATAAAAAGCGAGCAAGCCCGCTTTTAATCTATTTTACTAAAGTTTAGTAAGAGTGAACTAGTCAGAACGGATACAGAACTAAAGGCCATGGCTAGACCAGCTACTTCTGGATTGAGGGCCAGTCCAACACCAGAAAAGACTCCTGCTGCAATCGGAATTCCGGCGACATTGTAGATAAAGGCCCAGAAAAGATTGAGCAGAATTCGATTAAAGGTTTTCTTACTCATGTCAAATGCACGAACCACGCCTAGGAGGTTATTGGTTGTCAACACTAAATCTGCTGACTCGATGGCAATATCTGTTCCAGCTCCCATAGCAATCCCCACATCTGCTACACTAAGGGCAGGAGCGTCATTGATACCATCCCCAACAAAGGCTACTTTGCCAGCCGCTTGTAGTTTATGGATTTCATGAGCTTTTTCTTCTGGCAAGACACCTGCAATGACCTCTTCGATTCCGATTTGATCTGCAATAGCACGCGCCACACCAGCATTGTCTCCTGTCAGCATGACTGTTTTAAGACCTCGTTTTTTCAACTGACTGATGGCAAGCTTAGCATTTTCCTTAGGAATATCTTGCAGAGCAAGCAAGCCTTTGATTTCATTCTCAACAGCCAAGAACACAACTGTCTTAGCTTCTTTTTCCAGTTCTTCTAGTTTTTCTTGATAAGTGCTAGAAATGTTCATGCCATCCAGCATTTTAGCATTTCCAAGCAGAACTTGTTTTCCATTGATTTGCCCTGAGACACCTTTTCCGTGCAAGGCTTGGAAATTTTCAACAGTTTGAAGCTCAAGTCCAGCTTCACTCGCTCGTTTCACAACGGCTTCAGCCAGTGGGTGTTGAGAAGCTTCTTCCAAGGAAGCTGCCAATCCAAGCACTTCTACTTCGTCGCCGATGATATCTGTGACCACAGGTTTCCCTTCAGTCAAAGTCCCTGTTTTATCAAAGACGATAGTTTGAACTTTCTGGATTTCCTGTAGAACCGTTCCATTTTTGAGGAGAACTCCCATCTTGGCACTGCGACCTGTCCCCACCATAAGGGCTGTCGGTGTTGCAAGTCCCAATGCACAAGGGCAGGCAATAATCAGAACTGCTACTCCATAGAGAAGCGAAGACACAAAGCTCGCTCCAAGCACAACTACACTATCCCTGAGCAAGACGAACCAAACCCAAAAGGTCACAATCCCTAAAATGACAACTGCTGGGACAAAAATCCCTGAAATCTTATCCGTCAAGTCCTGAATCGGCGCACGACTTGTCTGAGCTTTCTTCACAAAATCCACAATCTGAGCCAAAACAGTCTCTGAACCAACTTTTTCTGCTCTAAAAACAAGTGTTCCACTATTATTGATGGTTGAACCAATGACGGTATCTCCAACTGTCTTGTCCACAGGCAGACTCTCACCTGTCACCATAGACTCATCAATACTAGAGATACCTTCTACTACGACACCATCAACCGCAATCTTTTCACCGGGACGCACTCGAATCAGGTCACCTACCTTGACTTGGTCCAAGGGGACTTGAACATAGTTATCCTCACGCAAGACTTCTGCAGTTTTAGCCTGCAAGTCAAGTAATTTCTCCACAGCTTGGGAAGTATTTTTCCGCATTTTCTCCTCAAAAACGGCTCCCATAAGAACGAAGAAGAAGATAAATGCAGCACTTTCAAAGTAAACGGGGAGACCTGCAAAGAGGGCAACTAGGCTATAGCCATAGGCTACTAGGGTTCCCAGAGCAACCAAGGTATCCATGTTGGCATTGTGCTTTTTAAAACTAGCCCAAGCACTTTGGATATAAGGACCACCTGCTACTAGCATAATCGGTGTTGTGGCTAAAAAGGTGCCCCAACGCATGACTTGGTGACTAATTCCTCCTGTCGACATCCCAATCATGAGGATCACAAGAGGCACAGTAAAGATACTAGTAATCCAAAAACGCTGTAAAAGTGATAGAGATTTTCGAGTCTTCTCAACAACTGTATAACTTCCCTTTTGCATCTTCATACCACAAGAAAATTCATGTTGACCTAATTCTTGAGGTGTAAAACGAATGACTTTCTCCTCATCTACGCCGATTGGTTCCAAGATGCCTTCTTCTTCAAACAGAATTTCCTTATAACAGTTTGAAGGTGTCACACGGTGAAAGGTGAACTCAGCAGGAACTCCTTTTTGCAGTTGAATGTGGGCTGGATGGTAGCCTTTGTCTGCCGTGATACGGATTTTTTGAACACCACTTTCAAGACTTGCTTTTACAATTTCAGTCATATCATTCTCCTATTCTACAATCATCTTGCCGTGCATCATATTCATGCCACAAGAGAAACCATACTCTCCAGCCTGCTCAGGCGTGATTTCCACTACATACTCTTCTCCCATAGGCAGGTCCGCATGTACACCAAAGTCTGGAAAAACAATTTGGTCCAAACAGGGTGAAGGGTCCTTACGGTCAAAGACAATGCGGGCTGGCACTGATTTCTTGAGGATGATCAACTCAGGCGTATAGCCCCCCATGACCTCCACTCGAATCTCTTGGTAGCCCTTTTTTTGCTGGGCCTTTTGTCCAGATTTTTCAGGCTTTTTGAAAAACCAAAACAAGATAAACGCGATAAGGGCAATACAAATAATGGTTACAATAATATTCAACATGACGTCTCCTTTACATACAATTACATTTTACTTCTGTTACAGCGCTTGATTTCTTCTCTGAAATCACAGCTTCTAAGTCTTCCAAGTCAGCCAGAGTAAAATCACATTCCATAATCAAATCAGCCAACAAATTCTTAATCCTACGGGAACAAACCTTGTCCTTGATATCTTGGACAAGTAAATCCCGACTTTGATCCAAAGTTAAAATTGCTGAATAGACAAAGGATTTGCCTTCTTTTTTCCTCGTCAGGCACTCTTTCTCAACCAAACGAGCCAAAAGAGTCTGAATGGTCGACTTGGACCAGTCGAACCGCTCCGCCAGAACCCTAATCAAATCTGAACTAGTCTGCTCTCCTTGCATCCAAATAATCTTCATGACCTGCCATTCTGCATCTGAAATCTGCATCAGCACACCTCCAAAATCTACATTTGTCAATTACAATTATCAGTATACTCCCAAAATCTACATTTGTCAATTATTAAAATAAGCTTTTCTTTGAAAAATAGAATTTTAATCATTTGAAAAACGATTTGCAGTCAAATCTTACTATATAAAATATAAAAATATGCTATACTAAAGAAAAAAGAAAACAACCACTAGGGGTGCGTAAAGCTGAGATTAACAACTGTTAGACCCTTTGACTCAATCTAGGTAATGCTAGCTGATGGAAGTGGAAATGATAATGGGGACTAGCAGTCTTCTATTGCCTTTCTAAAACAGACTAGCTTGTTCTTAAGAATACAAACTTCAGTTGGTTGGGAGGTTTTAGATGACTTATTTACCCGTTGCTTTGACCATTGCAGGGACTGACCCTAGTGGTGGTGCTGGCATTATGGCTGATTTAAAGTCGTTCCAAGCTAGAGATGTCTATGGAATGGCCGTTGTGACCAGTCTTGTCGCTCAAAATACCAGAGGTGTTCAATTAATCGAGCACGTTTCTCCTCAAATGTTGAAAGTCCAATTGGAGAGTGTCTTTTCGGATATTCCACCTCAGGCTGTAAAAACTGGAATGTTGGCAACTACTGAAATCATGGAAATCATCCAGCCCTATCTTAAAAATCTGGATTGTCCCTACGTCCTTGATCCTGTTATGGTCGCTACTAGTGGAGACACTCTGATTGATTCCAGTGCTAGAGACTACCTAAAAACAAATCTGCTTCCCCTTGCAACCATTATCACTCCGAATCTTCCTGAGGCAGAAGAGATTGTTGGTTTTTCAATCCATGATCCTGAAGACATGCAGCGTGCTGGTCGCCTGATTTTAAAAGAATTTGGTCCTCAGTCTGTGGTAATCAAAGGTGGGCATCTCGAAGGCGGTGCTAAGGATTTCCTCTTTACCAAGGATGACCAATTTATCTGGGAAAGTCCACGAATTCAAACCTGTCATACACATGGTACTGGATGTACCTTTGCTGCAGTGATTACTGCTGAACTAGCCAAGGGGAAAACCCTCTATCAAGCAGTCAATAAAGCCAAGGCCTTTATCACGAAAGCCATCCAAGACGCCCCTCAACTCGGTCATGGTTCTGGCCCAGTCAACCATACAAGCTTTAAAGATTAAAAAAAACTCTCTAGTTCCCACTTTAAGGGAATTAGAGAGTTTTTATATTCTTAGAAAATCTCTTCAAACTATGTCAGCTTTATCTGCAACCTCAAAGCAGTGCTTTGAGCAACCTGCGACTATCTTCCTAGTTTGCTCTTTGATTTTCATTGAGTATTGATTAGAAAATAATGTCATCCAACTTTGTCAAAAAGGCTTGAGTTTTTGCCTCTATATCTTCTGCCTGCATCAAATCACGCACTACAGCTACACCAGCTATGCCAGTGCCGATAAGTTGGTCAATATTCTCTGATGTCAAGCCTCCGATAGCAACTACTGGAATAGCGACCCTTTGGCAAATTGTCTTCAAGGTTGAAATCAGGGTGATAGGCGCATTTTCCTTGGTCGTAGTCGGGAAAATGGCTCCTGTCCCCAAGTAATTCGCCCCTCCTTCTTCTGCCTCGAGAGCTCTTTTTACAGTTTTAGCTGTAACACCGAGGATTTTGTCAGGGCCCAAGACTTGTCGGGCAACCGAAACTGGTAGTTCATCGTCTCCGATATGCAGACCAGCAGCATCAACCGCAAGACAAACATCCAAACGATCATCGATTATCAGGGGTACCTGATAGGCATCTGTTATTTCCTTGACTTCTTTTGCCAGTTGATAATATTGATTGGTTGTGAGATTTTTTTCTCGTAATTGGACTATGGTAACCCCTGAACGGCAAGCCCTCTCAATCTTTTCAAGAAAACTTTCCAAGGAATCTTGGTAGCGGTTGGTTACCAGATACAGTCTAAGTGCTTCTCTATTCATAAATGTCTCCTTTGATGGCATCTAGCCAATTTTCATCTCTTTTGAGGAGCGAAAGCTGATTGAGTACTTGGTAACGAAATTCTTCCAATCCCATTCCTTGAACAACTATTCTCTCAGCAGAAATATTAAGATAAGAAACCGCTAGGCAAGAAGCTTCAAAGGCAGTCTTTCCTTGGCTGAGAAAAACAGCTGTCAAGGCTCCAACCAAGTCTCCTGTCCCTGTTATCCAGTCTAATTCTGCACAGCCATTTCCCAGTACAGCGACCTGATTCTTCGAAACGATGAGGTCCTTGGGGCCTGTGACTAAGAATGACATACCTGGATAGGTCTGACACCAGTCTTTCAAAACTTGAAGTAAATCCTCAGTTTCTTGATCTTTAGCACTCGCATCGACCCCAACCCCGTGGTGTTTTAAGCCAACAAGACTTCGGATTTCTGACATGTTTCCTTTAAGGACCGTAGGTCTATAGTCTAAAAGGTCTCTAACTAAAGTCTTCCGAATGACTGAAGCTGTTACGCCAACCGCATCTACTACCATTGGAAGAGAAACTTGAGCTGCATAAGAAGCTGCTATACGGATTGCTTTTTCCTTCTCAGCTGAGAAGTGCCCCAAATTGATGAAGAGTGCCTGGCTTTGCTTAGTAAAATCAAGAACCTCACGGGGATCATCTGCCATAACTGGTTTACATCCCAGAGCCAAAATCCCATTTGCTAGCATCTCACAAGAAATCTCATTGGTAATACAGTGAATTAGGGAACTATAGCCTATAGGAAAAGGATTTGTCAATGCTTGCATCAGTCTATCCTTTCAACAAAGAAATATCCCTGAACTTTTTTAAAGAATTCCTGCTTGATTAAAAATCGAAAGGCAATAAAGGAAATCGCTGTACCAATCAAGGTTGCTCCGAAAAATCGAGGAGTATAGATAAACCAGCTAAGCTTTGCAGCTGATCCTGTAAAGAGTACCATAACAGGATAGGAAACAATAGAACCAATAATACCTGTTCCCAAAATTTCTCCTAGAGCGGAATAATGAAATTTTCGACCATACTTATAAAAGAGACCTGCTAGAAGGGCTCCAAAAGTTGCTCCTGTGAGAGCTAAAGGCGGAATCCCTTGAGTCGTCATACGGATAAAGGCTGTCACTGTAGCCATAGCCAAGGCATAAACAGGTCCCATCATGATTCCTGCTAGAATATTGACTACACTGGACATCGGTGCCATTCCCTCAATCCGAAAGATAGGCGTAAGAACTACATCAAGGGCAATCATCATAGATAAAATGGTTAATTTGTGAACTTGCAATTGGTTCTTTCTCATATTTCTATTCTTCTCCTTTTTCTAAAGAGTGTAAATCACTCTTCCATGTCTGGTGTTGGTAGGCCATTTCCCAAAACTTGGCTTCCATGTGAACACTAATGTGGAAGGCATCTAGCATTTTTTTCCTGTCTGTCTCATCACTTTCTCGATAGAGTTGATTAACCAGCGCTCCCTCCTCTCTGATCTGTTGCTCTAACTCATCCGTAATATAAGTTTCAATCCATTGTTGGTAGAGAGGATTTGGTGATGGTTTAAGATTAAGTGATTTGCCTATATCATGATATAGCCAAGGACAAGGCAGCAAACTTGCAAAGGCAATGCCTAAGTTTGGCTCTGCAAATTGACGATAAATATGAGAGATATAATGATAGCAGGTGGGAGCGATTGGATGTTGCTCCATTTCCTGATCGCTGATTTCCAATTCCTTGAAAAATTGTTGGCGGATAAATAACTCACCCTCCACTAGACTCTGAGCATTTTGTTTCAAGAGTCTTTTCATCTCTTGGTTTGAAGTCTTATCAGCCAAAAGGTGATAGGCTTCTGAGAAGGCCTTCAAATAGTAGGCATCCTGAATCAAGTAATAGCGAAAGATGGACAGGTCTAAATTTCCCTCTTGTAACTGTAAAATAAAGGGATGATGAAAAGAAGCCTGCCAAGCTTCCTTGGATAATTCCATCGCAATATCTGTAAATTCCATAATAACTCCTTTATAAAAATAGACTGGTTTGAAGCAATAAAAAGAACAGCAGGTAGATGAATATTGTCCTTTGAGGAATATAAAAAGTCCGATAGCGATTCTCCACCTGTGCATGTTCGTCATATCCATGCGCCGACAGGGCTCTCAGGTAAAGATGGCGCCACCTAAAGACTGTCATCAGAACCTTGCTGTAAATCAAGGGCGACCAAAAATGTAGTTCTTGACCACGTAATAGGCAAGCTTCCTTGAGGGACTTGATTTCTTGCTGAATAAGGGGAAAGGAATTGAATACCACAATCAAGGCATAGGCCCAAGAGCGTGATAACCCCTTTTGGGCCAAGTACAAGAGAAGCTCTTTTAGGGAAATAGAGGAAACAAAGACAAGACCAATACAAACGGTCACAAAGGCCCTCGTTCCAAGCATGACTGCCTGCGAAGCATCCCCATGTAACTGAACTGCCCAATAGTTGGCCAAAGATGGCAAAATGGCAAGCAGAATCATCCAAGCCAACATCTTAAATCGACGGTAATAGAGCATAAAGAGAATACAAAATGCGACTACCGAAAGATTCAGAGCAATCGAAGGAATGAAAGATGTTTCCAAGGATAAAATCAGCAAGAAGAGACTGATAATCGGTGTCTGGGTTGCTACTTTTATCATACTATCTTACCTCCCCTTGAATATTGCTACTCTGAGATGTGAGTGGTTTGGTAATTGTCACTTCTTTCACATGACTGAGACCCTGACTAGTCATCTCAATCCAATAATCAACCACAGAGATCAAGGGATCTAAACGATGGCTAATGATCAGAAAACTTCTTCCTTGATTTCTCTCCTCCACAATCCACTGACAAAAATAATGGCAAGCTCTATCATCCAAACCTGCAAAAGGTTCATCTAGCAAGATCACAGAAGCCTTACTGGTCAAGATGGTCAAGAGCTGAAGAATCTTTTGCTGGCCACCACTTAATTGATAGGGACTCTTATCAAGAGCCTGCTCCAGATCAAAATATTGTAAAGCTTGGAAAATTCGCTGATTTCTTTCAGAATCAGGTCCATCTAATTGAAGCTCTTCTCGCAGACTGGCTCTGATAAACTGCTTCTCAGCTTCCTGAACAACACCCGTCAGGTCACGGTACAAACTCTTTTTCTTTTTCAGGACTGTCCCCTTCCAGGTAATGCGCCCCTTATACTTTTGAAATTGAAGAATAGACCGAAAGAGGGTTGATTTCCCGACACCATTATCACCCAAAATACAGGAGATTCCTTGGTAGAATGTAAAATTCACAATCGAAAAGAGGGGACGCTTATCCAGCTCACAAGTCGTTCGGTCCATATGGAATAGTTCTGGGCTAGAAGCAACTTCCTTTGAAACAGCCTGTGTCATCTCAGAGGTAGGGATTTGAAACACTTCCCTTAGTTGTCCATCTCTTAGCTCTACCATATGGTCGATATAGGCTTCATAGTCCGTTAAATCATGGTCGCACAAAATAACTATCTTCCCATCAGAGACCAACTCTTTTAGAATCTCCAATATCTCTATCCTACTCTTACGATCAATGGAAGCGAAGGGCTCATCCAAGAGATAGACCCTAGGATTCATAGCAAAGAGAACAGCCAAAGCAGCCTTTTGCTTTTCCCCACCTGATAAGTGATGAATTGGACGGTGCAAAATCGCCTTGCAGCGACATTGCTGGACAACCTCTGCTATTTTAGAATCAATTTCCTGAACGGGATGCCCAATATTTTCCAAGGTAAAAATCAGCTCCTCAAACAAGTTCTCCATGGTAAATTGATGATTGGGATTTTGAAAGAGAATACCAACCGTCTGGACACGTTCGATGATAGAAAGCTGACTGACCTCGCTCCCATTTATCAGGACTTGACCGCTATAGGGAAGAGAACTGACTTGGGCAATCATTTGAAAGAGACTAGATTTTCCTGAACCACTGCTCCCAACTAACAAGGTAAAGGCTTGCACATGAAAAGTAAAATCAAGCGACTCAGAGAAGATTGGGGACTGAATCGCTCGTAGTTCCAGACCCATCTATGCCTTGCCCCCAGCTGCAAACTGATGATAAAGTTTGACAATGGCACGAACCAAGATAGTACAGAAGAAAAAGACAGAAATAAAGCGCACCACAAGCAAGGAAAGGACAAAAGGAAGGGAGAAGGCGTAGTAACCTAACTTAATGTACTCATAGACAAAGCTAACAAGCGTAATCCCAATACTATTGGCAGTTAGAGAGAGCCAACTTTCATAGCGATTCTTGGTTACGATAAAACCAAGTTCACTTCCCAAACCTTGAACCAAGCCAGACAAAAGGGCACCTAGACCGAATTGGCTACCATAAAGGACTTCAGCAAGTGCAGCTAGCACTTCTCCAATCGTTGCACTTCCGACTCTTGGAACAAAGATGGCAGCAATAGGCGCAGCCATACACCAGAGACCAAAGAGGATTTCATTGGCAAAGGCCTGTAAACCAAGAGGTGCTAAAATCAGAGTGAGGATATCAAACAGATAGCCAGATCCTACAAAAACGCCACCAAAAAAGATAGACAAGAAAGCAAGTAAGATAACATCTTTTAATTGCCATTTTTTCAACATAAAAAACTCCTTTTTTAAAGAAAAGTGGGGTATTCAAGGTGAGCTACCTAAATGCTTTGTATCATCTTCATCCAGTTTCGTAAAAGAAAAAACTCTAATTACAGATAGGAATTAGAGTTCAGCTTACAAGATTAGATGGTTAGTTTCTATAAATACAAAACCATTTCACATTTCCCTTCGCCAGTCTTAACTGTATCAGGTTCAATGGGTATCATCTCAGCCTAAAGCACCCCAAATGTCTTTATTATTTAATTATATAAATATTATAACAAACGATTTATTCTAGTTCAAGAAATTGAACTGGGAAACACACTCTTGCACTCACAAAGATAGCAAGTCTTTCTTTTGCAAAAACCAAATGTCTTGTTTGATAGATTAGCTATTTAAACTAAATCTGGACATATCTTTTTAGAAAAGGAAAACTTCCACTTACTTAGAATCCAAGGATAGATACCTATTGTTCACTCATTTCTCGAACAGTTTTTTCTATATTTTTTGCATACGATATTGCTGAAATGATTGAAACACCGTCAACATTGGTCTTCATAATGTCTTTAATATGTTTCGTCTGTATCCCACCAATTGCAACTAAGGGCATTTGTGGCAATAGTGTCCGCATCAATTTAAGACCTTCATAACCTATAGCACCACCAGCATCATCCTTTGACTGGGTATCAAATACAGGACCAACACCGACATAATCTACATATTCAACTTTTGATTGTTGAAATTCTTCCTCGTTTTTTATAGAAAGACCAATTATTTTATCTGGCATCAATTTTCTAATTTCATCAACTCCAAGGTCATCTTGTCCTACATGTACGCCATCAGCGTCAATTTCCATTGCCAAATCAATATCATCATTAACAATAAACGGAACATTGTATTTTTTACAAAGATCCTGTAGTTTTATTGCTAATTCGACTTTTTCTATACCTTCCAGGGCTCCCTCCCCTTTTTCACGAAATTGAAATAAGGTTATACCACCTTTTAAGGCTTCCTCAACGACCGTATATAGATCTTTACCTTGGCAAGTAGTCGTTCCACAAATAAAATATAGTTTTAGTAATTCTTTATGAAACATCTTACTTCACTCTTTTGAATTCCTTTACATCTTCATCTGTAATCTCATATAAGGCATTTATAAATTCAACTTTAAATGTTCCAGGAAGATGCCCATTTGGACGTTTTTCTGCCATTTCTCCAGCGATATTGTAAACCAACATTGCTGTTTCTAATGATTTCAATTCTTGACCTTTTTCAAGTCCGATAAAGCTTGCTACTACAGCACCTAATAAACATCCTGTCCCAATAACTTTTGGCATCATGGCACTACCATTATGAATCGTTACCACTTCTCCATTTACCGCAATAGCATCCACTTCACCTGTTACTATTATAGGAATATTGAACTTCTCATTTGCTGCTAGAGCAATTTCATCAATATTATCTACGCCCGCACTATCTACTCCTTTAGATGCCACATTTATCCCTACTAAAGAAGCAATCTCGCCAGCATTTCCCCTAATCGCTGCTAGTTTATAATTGTTGATTAGATTATCTGCTACTTTTTTTCTATATTCTCCTGCTCCACAAGCTACAGGATCTAAAACTGCTGGGACATTATATTTCTCTGCAATTTTCAGAGCAGCTTGGTATAACTTCCAATTTTCATCTGTCAATGTTCCTATGTTTATTAATAAACCTCCAGCATACTTTAATAAGTCCTCTAAATCTGCTGGAAACTCACTCATGGCTGGTGATGCACCTAGTGCTACTAATCCATTTGCTGTGAAATTTTTTACTACATCATTGGTTATGCAAATGACCAAAGGTGCTTTTTCTTTTAATAATTTTAAACTTGTCATATTGAAATTCTTCCTTCTCACTTTATACGATCTACTGATTTCGATTTATCTCTATCTTTCGTTAAGAAATTTTTTTCATTTACCATTTACATTGAATGATTTACCTCATCAAATTTGTAAATATCCTAAACCTTCTCTAGGCGTCATAGCCAATATCAAAAAAGGCTAATTCTAAAGCAACCGCTTGATTCCAACGTTCCTGAAGTTCTTTCAAATCTTCTCGACCTTTCCCGAAACGATTGAGTTCGTCAACCAGAAATTGAACCCACTCTGCAAAGAAAGGACCTCTGTGGAGATTGATCCATTCCGAATGAATATAGGCTTCAGGTAGAGCCAAATCTTTAGAACCCCAGTCTAAATAGAGACCTTCTGCAATGACTAGCATGACCAAAAGATGAGCATAGTCTGCTGATGACACAGCAGAATACATAAGCTGCTGAAAGGTTTTTGTTACAGAATGCAAGGTCACTTCCAGATAATCATTCTCAGATACTTTTAACTCTTTGAAAGCCTTTTGGAAATAACCGTCTTCATCTGCCTCAAGAAAGCCTAGTTGCTTTGCAAAACGAAGCTTGGATTCAAGCTGGTCTGCGTGGGCTACGCAAGCACCCAGCATGGATAAGAAGGCATCAAAGAAGTGATAATCTTGAATCAGGTATTCTTTTAAGACCTTATTCTCAATTGTCCCCGCAAAAAGTTCCTTAACAAAACGATGATTGATTGCAGCTTGCCAATCTTTCTGACCGCTTTTTAATAATTCTCCAACAATCAAACCTGGCTCAAATGCATAGTCTTGTGTTTCCATATTTACTTTTCCTCTCTTTACTCGTTCGTAATCGACAAAACATCAAGAAAATCCTAGTTTTACTTGACCTTTTTAAAGAAAATCAAGGGCGTTCAAGAAGAGCTACCTAAATGCTTTGTATCACCTTCATCCAGCTTATATAAACAAAAAACTCCAATTACAATCAAGAATTAGAGTTTAGCTTACAAGATTAGATCGTTCATTTCGCCATACGAAAAAACGTTTCACATTTCCCTTCGCCAGTCTTAACTGTATCAGGTTCAATGGGTATCATCTCAGCTTAAAGCACCCCAAATGTCTTTATTATTTAATTACTGAACCAGTATAGCAAAAAATGAAAGCCCTAGCAAGATATTTGACTGAAAAATATATTTATATAGATTTCAATGGTGATTTATTCTTCCTATAGACGAAGAAAAACCTCCACATCAAGTGGAGGCAAGCTATTTTATCAATACAATTTTAAGTCACGAGGGTCAACTGGGAAGGTTGGATTGTATGGGTTGTGACGGAGTTTGAAGTGTTTGACATCTTCAATAGTCTGAGTTCCAGACAATTGCATGACTGTCTTCAATTCCGCATTCAAGTGTTCAAAGACTTGACGCACACCAACACTACCACCGAGAGCCAAGCCATAGATGACCGGGCGACCAATAGCTACCAAGTCTGCTCCTGAAGCCAAGGCTTTAAAGACGTGTTGACCACGACGAATACCTGAGTCAAAGACGATTGGTACGCGTTTGTCAACTGCTTCTGCTACTTCTTGAAGTGAATCAAAGGCAGCTGGCCCACCGTCGATTTGACGACCGCCGTGGTTGGTTACCCAGATACCAGAAGCACCTGCAGCAAGCGAACGTTCAACGTCCTCACGGCATTGTGGTCCCTTGACATAAACAGGAAGTCCTGAGTATTCAGCGATAAATTCTACATCACGTGGAGACAAGCGTTGTTTAGCTGATTTGTAAACAAAGTCCATTGATTTACCAGCACCTTCTGGCAGGTATTCTTCAACAATCGGCATGCCAACTGGGAAGACAAAACCATTACGTTTGTCCACCTCACGATTGCCCCCTACAGTCGCATCTGCCGTCAAGACAATCGCTTTATAACCTTCAGCCTTCACACGGTCCATGATGTGGCGGTTGATTCCATCATCTTTACTAAAGTAAAATTGGAACCAATGAGGTGTCCCTTGAAGGGCTTCCGTAATTTCTGGAAGATCTACAGTAGAGTAAGAGCTAGTTGTGTAAAGAGAACCAAACTCATGCACACCACGCGCAGTCGCCACTTCACCCTGTTCATTTGCCAATTTATGAGCTGCAACAGGCGCCATAATGATTGGTGAAGACAATTTTTCACCTGCAAATTCAATCTCTGTACTTGGATTTTCAACATCACAAAGTGTATGAGGAACGATGAGTTTGTGGTTAAAGGCACGAATATTCTCACGCAAAGTGAAAGTATCTTCTGCCCCACTAGCGATATAGCCAAAGGCTGCTTTAGGAATAACTTGTTGCGCCATTGGCTCCAAATCATAGGTATTGATGAAATCTACATGACCTTCTGCATTGCTTGTTTTGTATGACATAAAATGCCCTCCTTAATAAGTAAGCGTTTACTTTGTATATTACAAAAATATCATAACTCTTTTTTCAAAACTTTTCAAATATTTTGTTTGGAAATTTCATACTTACAATCATTTTACAGAGATAATTAAAAATGATAAACTTTCTTAAGTTATGGAAATTCAAATAATCTTTTCATTTTCTATTCTAAAAAACAAAATCAGGTAATCCTAGTGACTACCTGATTTTTTATGTCTTAAGCATTTTGCCAATTTTCTTGGTCTTCTTTAAATCGTTTTAGAAGGTCGAGGCCTTCTGGTGTGATATAGCCTTCTTCTTGGGCTAGATGGATGAGTTCACTGTAGTTAGAAAGCGTCACAAGTTTGACACCTGCATCTGCAAAGTTTTTGTCTGCTTTTGGCAATTGGTAACTGAAAATTGCTACTACACCAAGCACATCTGCTCCTTCTCGCTTTGCTGCTGCTACTGCTTCAAGAACAGAACCACCTGTTGAAATAAGATCTTCAACCACTACCATTTTTTGACCCTGAGCTACGCGGCCTTCGATTTGGTTACCAGCTCCGTGGTCTTTTGGTTTACTACGGATATAGGCAAATGGCAAGTTCATCTTATCAGCAATGATAGCTCCGTGTGGAATCCCTGCTGTTGCAGTTCCTGCAATGACTTCTACCTCTGGAAAGGCTTCTTTAATAGCTTCCACAAAGCCATTTTCAATTAAGGTACGAGTTTCTGGATAGGCTAGTGTCACACGATTATCAGTGTAAATCGGTGACCTGATACCAGATGCCCAAGTGAAAGGCTCCTCTGGTTTAAGGTAAACGGCTTGAATTTTCAAGAGGTGGCTAGCGATATCTTTAGCAAGTGTCATGATCTTCTCCTTTTATTTTTATAATCTATTTTTTAATTCCAGTCCTGTGTCCATTCATCCTTGATGGCATGATAAGCTGCAACAGGATCCTCAGCTTGGGTAATGGGACGTCCCACTACGATATAGTCACTGCCTATTTGATAGGCATCTGCTGGCGTCATGACGCGTTTTTGATCTCCTACTGCAGCTCCCTGTGGACGAATGCCTGGTGTCAGACAGATAAAATCTGGTTTGGTAGCCTGCTTGATGACTTGCACTTCCTGAGCCGAGCAAACAACACCATCCAAGCCAGCTTCAGCTGTCTTCTTGGCATAGTGAATCACGGACTCTTGCAGGCTGGTTTGGATATTTTGAAACTCCTGCATCTGAGCTTCTGATGTTGAGGTCAGCTGTGTTACAGCAATCAACTTCGCTTGGTTTCCAAGACCTTCACGCGCAGCCTTCATCATCTCTACACCACCAGCCGCATGAACATTGGCCATATCCACACCAAGCTGAGACAAGACCTTCATGGCTGATTTAACTGTATTAGGAATATCATGCAGCTTGAGATCCAAAAAGACACTATGACCCTGATCTTTTAAGTAGGACACAATCTCAGGCCCTGTTGCGTAATAGAGCTCCATCCCTACCTTGAGATAAAGGCTTTCTTCTGCTGGAAAAAGAGCTAAGAATTCCTTGACTGCCTCAAAACTAGGAAAATCAAGAGCAATGACTGGACGATGTTCTCGCATAGGTTTCTCCTTTTACCTTTGCTAGTGAGAGAGTCTGGCCACAAGAAGCCACGAAAAAAGGAACCTGCCAACAGCAAGGTTCCACGAAAAATGGGTAGTCTCCACCCTTTCACCGTCTAACCTTAGCTGCCTCTCTGGACTGCTTTAAAGGTTTTTTACTATTCTATTATTTCTACTAGCACTTGTCAAGTAAAAACATAGCAACTAAAGAGCTATAGGAGAAAAGGTAAACCTAGCGACGCGATGAACGCTGACTTGTTTGGTTTCGATTGCTCTCTTCCTCCAATTTTTTCTTCTCTTCTTCCAATTTATTCTGCTGTTCTTCCAGCCTTTTCTTCTCTTCCTCTTTCTGTTTCTTCTCAGCTTCCTTAGCCTCTTGTTTGGCTTTTTCCTCAGCCTCCATAATTAATTTATCCGCCACAGTGTAGCTGTAAATTCCAGCTTCCATGTCAATCACACTCGGTTCTGACAATTGTGGCTTAATCTTACTGTAGTAAGGCAGTTTCTTGCTCATTTCAGAAAGGGGAACCAAGATTTCGTCCGAATCATTCATGGTCAATCGAATTAAATCTGATGTAACCTTGCTTGGGGCTAATTCCACCTTCTGGATAGCCGCCTTGAGTTCTGGACTAATTTGAGCAAGTTCTGACGTAAAGGCTTTGATTTGTTCGCTATTATTAAAGAGAACTGATATATAAGTTTCTGGCAGACTCACCAAACTTACCGCACTGGTCTCAAGCTGACCGCTTGAAAGGATTGGATAATGACTTTCTCCAGAAACATAGTAGGCCACAATATCATATTCCTTGACCTTGATAGTAAACTTGGTTGGAAATTGATAGACAAGCTGAGCTGATTCAACCCAATAGTTGGACTTGATCTGCTCTTCATATTTTGCCTTATCTAGCAGAAGGTTAATCGTATAATCCGAATCCTGAATGCCTGAAGCCTGTCGAATATCATCAGCTGTAGTTTGCACTGTTCCCTCAACACGAATATCCTTCATGGTCGCATAAGGACTAAGCAAATAAGCAGAGACAACCAATAAAATCAGACTGAGAAACAAAATCGAGATAGCCCGCCAGATATGAACTCCTGGAATTTTCGGTTTGACCGGTTTTTCCTTAACAGGCTTTTTCTCTGCCTTTTTATCCCGTTTATCCTCTTTCTCTGTCTTTTTAGACTTTGATTCTTCTTTGACTACTTCTTTTTTGACGTCTTCTGACTCTTCTACTTTTTCTTCAGCATCTTCCTTAGCTGATTTTGGGTCTTTTGGATCAGATTCACTCTCTTGGTCCTCGGTTGCATCTGACTTTTCAGATTTTGAAGCCATTCGAGCTTGTCTTTCCTTTTCCTTCTCCTCAGCTAGGGCTACTTCTTCCTCAGCCTTCTTTTTTAGATATTCTTGGTTTCGTTTCTGCCATTCTGATAACTCTTTAAATTCTTCGAGGATTTCTTTGCCCTCATTTTTCTTATCTTTTGACATTTACTTTCCTTATGATAAATCTTTTTTTAACAATTGATAAAAATCTGCTAGAGATTTCAATTCCTTAGAAGCCTTCATCTTGGCTTGATAGTCTTCCTTGTGGCTTAGTAAGTGAGAAAGCTTCTCTTCCAAACTGTCCAAGGTCAAATCGCTTTCTTGAAGGTCTTCTGCATAGCCTTTTTTTACAAAGTAGGCTGCGTTCTCAATCTGATCTCCACGACTAGCTTCACGACCAAGTGGCACAATAACATGCAATTTTGCCATGGCTAAGAGCTCAAAAATCGTATTGGCACCACCTCGTGTCACAACAATATCAGCCAATTCCATCAAGGGTTGATAGAGACTGGTCACATAGTCAACACGAAAGAGATTTTGGCTCAACTCATTCAGGCTAGAATCTCCAGTTAGATTGATAATATTGTAGCGCTCTGTCAGCTCTTTCTTATGGTCTGTCACCAATTGGTTAAAGACACGAGCACCTGCAGAACCACCGACAAACAATACAGTTGGCAATTTGGAATTAAAGTGGGTTTGGATATCCACCAATTCATCTGGTTCTGGAGTATTTTGGTCAGAAACCTTGGTCACTGCTCCCACATGCTCGACCTTAGACAAACTTGAAGCTTGTTCAAAGGTTGAATACATCTTCGTCGCAAATTTATAAGCGATTTTATTGGCCAAGCCCATAGACAGGTCAGATTCGTGAATAAAGACAGGTACTCCTGACACACGCGCAGCAATAACTGGCGGTACTGAGACAAAGCCTCCCTTTGAAAAAAGAGCCTGTGGACGAAGTCGCAACATGATAAAGAGAGATTGGACAATTCCCCAGCCAACTTTAAAGACGTCCAGCATATTTTGCCAAGAGAAATAACGACGTAATTTGCCAGTCGCAATGGAATGGAAGGTTACATCTAGACCCGATTTGAGGATTTCTTGGTGTTCGATGCCACGTTTATCTCCAATATAGTGGACTTCCCAGCCATCTTCGATGAACTTGGGCATTAACAAAAGGTTGAGGGTCACGTGTCCAACCGTCCCCCCACCTGTAAAGACAATTTTTTTCATATTATTCCTTTAACTCCGCTACTGTGTCGATAAAGAGGTCGCCACGTACTTCAAAGTTAGCATACATATCCCAGCTGGCATTGGCTGGACTGAGAAGAACCACGTCTCCTTGAGTCGCAAGCTCGTAGGCCTTGCGGGTCGCATCAGCAATATCAGTCGCATCCACATAAGACACACCAGCCTTATCTGCTACCCGTTTGACACGTTCGGCAGACTGACCCAGGATGACCATCTTCTTGAGTCCAGTAATATCTGACACCAATTCGTCAAACTCATTGCCACGGTCCAAACCACCTGCAATCAAAATGACCTTGCTGTTGTCAAATCCTGACAAGGCTTTTTGAGTAGCCAAGATATTGGTTGACTTGCTATCATTATAGAATTTGACACCCTTGATTTCATCCACAAATTGGAGACGGTGTTTGACACCACCAAAGGCTGAAAGAGTTTCTTTGATGATCTGGTTGTCTACACCACGAAGCTTGGCTACAGCAATCGTCGCAAGGGCATTTTCCACATTGTGGCTACCAGGAACTCCGATTTCATTCGCTGCCATGACAACTTCCCCACGGAAGTAGAGCTGACCATCTTCCAGATAAGCTCCATCAACCTTTTCAAGTGTTGAGAATGGTACAACTGTAGCTTGTGTTTTAGTAGCTAATTCTTTTGCCAAGTCTTGGTTAAAGTTCAAGACAAGGAAATCAGACGCTGTCATCTTGTTCTGGATATTCCACTTGGCTGCTACATATTCCTCAAAAGAACCATGATAATCGATATGAGTTGGCATGACGTTGGTAATAACCGCAATCTCAGGATGGAATTCTTGAACGCCCATCAATTGGAAAGAAGAAAGTTCCATAACAAGCGTGTCCTTGTCTGACGCAGTTTGTGCCACTTGACTAGCTGGATAGCCGATATTTCCTGATAAAAGACCATGTTGCCCAGCAGCAGTCAAAACTTCCCCAATCATAGTCGTTGTGGTTGTTTTACCGTTCGAACCTGTGATACCGATAATTGGCGCTTCTGAAATCAAGTAAGCCAATTCCACCTCAGTCAAGACTGGAATCCCCTTGGCCAAAGCCTTTTCAATCATGGGATTACTGTATGGAATACCTGGATTTTTCACCATAAGGGCAAAATCTTCATCCAAGAGTTCCAAAGGATGGCCACCTGTGATAACCTTGATCCCTTCTTCCAACAAACTTTGCGCAGCTGGATTGTCCTCGAATGGTTTCCCGTCATTTACTGTCACAATAGCACCTAGTTTATCCAACAAACGAGCTGCAGATTCACCAGACTTAGCCAAACCTAAAACAAGGACTTTCTTATTTTTAAATTGATCTATTACTTTCATGTCTCGAACTCCATTTCTACTCTTACTATTTTACCATTTTTATGGAAATAAAAAAGCCACAAAGTGTGTTTGTGACTCTTTCTTCTAACTGAATTTTACCTTATCATCTATGTGATAAATCGGTAACTCGAATGACTTGGTCCACTTGCTCCCAAATCAGAGGATTGTGGGTCGCAATAATAATAGTTCGATTCGGATTTTTTAAAGATTCTAGATAGAAAGTAATTCCTCAGAGTTTTTGGGGTCTAAGGAAGCGGTTGGTTCATCTGCGAGAATCAAAGGTGGATCCTTTAAAATTATCTTCGCTAGTGCAACACGTTGTGCTTCTCCTCCTGATAATTCAAAGATAGGTTGCTTTAAATCTAAATAAGAGAGGTTAACACGGTTTAGAGCTTGTTTCATCAAAGAGATTTTTTCTTTTTCTTTCAACTTTTTACCAACTAAACCCAGATTGAGATTCTCTTTGACGGTTTGGCTTTCAATTAAGCCAAAATCTTGAAATAAGTATCCCAAGTAATCTCTAAAGAAAACAGAAGGCCTGATGTCCTTAAGAGAAGTGCCATCATAGATGATTTGTCCTTTGTCATATGGCTCTAATCGTCCAATCATATTCAAGAGTGTTGTCTTACCACAGCCACTTGTACCGATTAAGGCATAAATTTTCCCACCTTCAAAATGAAGATTTGTATCTGAAAATAGCTGACGGCTTCCAAATTTTTTAGATATATTCTTTAGTTCAATCATCCTATTTTCCTTTCATAATTGTCATAGAAACACGAGATTCTTTATGAGCTTGACGGTAAAGCGTCAAAACTGCACTAGCTAGAAAGACTAATAAAGTGAGCAAGCCAATCACCAAGTCTCGACTACTTAAAATAAAGAAACTAGCACCAAATACAAAACTGGCAAATTGACTAACCATATACTGAGCATGCGTTTCAAAAAATCGTAAACCTGAAATTCGTTTAATCAAGATATCTCGACGGAATTGCTCGAAATATAGAAGATTTACAGAATAAAAGAGTAACAAGGAACTGGCTATCCCCACAATGGCTCCTAAGATTAAAGTTGCTGTTTCAGTTTGAACTTCATTATAACGAGTTAGATAAACACTTCTTCCTTCTTTAAGATAGGATACTTGCTCATAAATTCCTGCATTTTTCAAGAGTTTAATCCCATCTTCATATCCTTTGACAAAGATATTCTTACCAGCATTGATAGACCAACTAGATTTGGAAATGATACTATCACCTATAGATGTTGGAGTAAATACAACTAAAATCGGATCAGTCAAATACTGAGTGGATACGGGATTCTCACCGTTATTATAAACAAACCGCTTTTCTCCAGTTGGAAGATAACTAACAATCGCTCTCATTTCATACTCTAAAGGAGCACTTGCCTCCTCACCAGATTTTCCATAATAACTCAATTTTTCTTCAAAAACTTTCTTAAGTTCTGCTTCTCGAGAGCGCAAATGTTCTGGGAGCAAGAGGATAAACTCACCTTTTTGGAGATGGGCTAACTTCTGTTTGGTCTCAGCATCTACCACGACATTTTCCTTGTCCAAATAACTTGGACTGACATAGAGAACATTAGCATCTGGACTATAGGTATCCAGTGTCTCTCCGTTTTTATTTTTTCCTTGAGGATTTGCAAAATGAATGAGATTATCTTTTACAAATAGAGCCTGTTCTTCTTCGATTGCTTCCTTGGCAAAGGCATACCACTTATTCTGATTTTCTGTATCTTTTACTCTATCACCTAAGCCAAAGAAAATCTGGTAATAGTCTGCTCTGTCCTGCCATGCTTGTTTTGAAATTTCAAGTTCTTTCAATCGTTGGTAAGACGTCAAGCCTGTCTTAACAGCGTAGCCCACTGTAAAAACAGCTACCAACTGACACAATAGGGTTAAAGCCATCAAGCGTTTAAGGGGTAATCTCCCCTTAATAACAGGAACTAATGCTTTGTAACTCAAACTCATTAGATAAAGAAGCATTAGTAAAATTGAAATCGCCAATAAAAACAACAGATAGAAACTAATCCCAAAACCATAGGTGGCTAACAAGATAGGATAAAACAAACCTTGACTAAAAAGAACGACTCCCCCACCTAGGAAGGAAAGGAGGGCTGATAGAAGGAGCCATTTGATATCAGTCGATAAAGAATGCCCCATGATGGATAAGAGAGTCTGACCAGAAAAGAGTTTTATACCTGCTGCTCTCATTTCCTTAATCCGAGTGATAATCACTAAAGCAAAGAAAGATAAGCCAAATATTGCTAAACTAATTAAAATAAGGGGAATTAGTAACATTCTAAAAGCAAGAGAATAGGGCGGTGTCTTTCGGTCAGGAATTGCTTTATAACCCAAATCTCCTAATTTATCGGCAAGCTTTTCTTTCGTCAAGGAGCCTGACAAAAGGAGATAACTATTTAGTGGATCACTACGTTCACGACTTTCTTGACTAGCTTCTTGGAATTCTTTTGGTAAAGTTCCCTGACCATAAGTTGCATAAGTAAAGTGAGTCGTCCCATCCTTACTCGGCTCTACAATTCTCCTAGCTATTAAACTCTGTTCTGAGTTTACAAACTTCTCTAATTCCTTTTCAAATACCTCACGCGTCGGTTCCTGAGTATCTTTTTTGACACGAAGTAGAGAAACGGAATCATAGCTTGCATATAAATATTGTGGCGCACGTAAGACTATAATCCAAGCAAAGAAGAAGCTGAGAAAAAAAGTTGATAATAATATGAATAGTTTCTTCATAGTAGACTCCTTGTATAAGAGAATAACCCTATAGAACAAAGATTTTATGTTTTATAAATTCTTAGAATTATTTTCCTAGTTTAATCAATCACACCCTGAACAACAAGACAACAATACTCTTCAAAAATCAAATTCAAACCGCGTCAACGTCGCCTTGCCGTACTCAAGTACAGCCTGCGGCTAGTTTTCTAGTTTGCTCTTTGATTTTCATTGAGTATAAATTTAATCCTTTCTTATTTTGAAATCGGTTTCTTATAACTTAAGTATATCACTTTCTATATAATCTATCAACATATTTTACTAAGATATCATTAGTAATGAAGTTTTACAATTTCCTAAAAAATAGATGTCAGTAACGAATTTTATTCAAGTTTTTCCCATTCATATTATCCAAGCAAAAGAGATGATGTTATAGTAAAAAAACAATTCAAACTATTGTAAAATTCCTACCAAAAAAAGAGAGCCAAAACTCTCTTTTATCTTCTTTTACTTTTACTGACCGACATGAGGGTAATATCTCGCAAGCTAAAGTATGCTAGGAAGAGCATGGCGACTGCGATAAAGAATTCTGTCGGTAGCTGAAAGATTTGCAGAACAGACAACATGAGTAAAATCAAGAGTGCTACGAAAGCAAAGACGACAAGGACGATATTGACTGTCCCTTTAATGCTTTGTGGTGTCGCAAATACATAGAGTAGTAATAAGAGGATTCCTATGATTAAATAAACCATCTTTATCTCTTTCTAGCTCTTATTCAGCTGATTTTTTCTTCTTGTTAGCTTTCTCACGCTCTGCCTTGTTAAGGATTTGTTTACGCAAACGGATAGACTCAGGCGTTACTTCCATGTACTCATCGTCGTTCAAGAACTCAAGAGACTCTTCAAGTGTCAAGATACGAGGGGTCTTGATAACAGCTGTTTGGTCCTTAGTAGCTGAACGAACGTTAGTCATTTGTTTCGCCTTAGTGATGTTAACTGTCAAGTCGTTTTCACGAGAGTTTTCACCGATGATCATTCCTTCATAAACCTCAGTACCTGGGTTGACAAAGATTGTACCACGTTCTTCGATAGACATGATTGAGTAAGTTGTAGCCTTACCAGCATCGATAGAAACAAGGGCACCACGGTGACGACCACCAATTTCACCTGGAATCAATGGCAAGTATTGGTCGAAGGTATGGTTCATGATACCGTAACCACGAGTCATTGACAAGAACTCAGTTGAGTATCCAATCAAACCACGCGCAGGAACAAGGAAGACCAAACGAGTTTGACCATTACCAGTTGAAATCATATCCAACATTTCACCCTTACGTTCAGAAAGGCTTTGGATAACAGACCCTTGGTATTCTTCTGGAGTGTCGATTTGAACACGTTCAAATGGCTCACATTTAACACCGTCGATTTCTTTTACGATAACCTCTGGACGAGATACTTGAAGTTCATAACCCTCACGGCGCATGGTTTCGATAAGGATTGACAAGTGCAATTCTCCACGTCCTGAAACAGTCCATTTATCTGGTGAGTCAGTTGGTTCAACACGGAGGGAAACGTCTGTTTGCAATTCAGCCTGCAAGCGTTCTTCCACCTTACGAGAAGTTACCCATTTACCTTCTTTACCAGCAAATGGTGAGTTGTTGACCAAGAATGTCATTTGAAGAGTTGGCTCATCGATGTGTAGGATTGGAAGAGCTTCTACTGCATCTGTCGGAGTAATAGTTTCGCCGACAAAGATATCTTCCATACCTGAAACGGCAATTAAGTCACCCGCTTTAGCTTCTTGGATTTCACGACGTTCCAAACCAAAGAAACCGAAGAGTTTTGTAACACGGAAGTTTTTAGTTGTGCCATCAAGTTTAGAAAGGGTAACTTGGTCCCCAACCTTAACAGTACCACGGAAGACACGACCGATACCGATACGACCAACGAAGTCATTGTAGTCCAAAAGTGATACTTGGAACTGCAAAGGCTCATCTGAGTTATCTACTGGAGCTGGGATATGGTCGATAATCGTGTCAAAGATTGGTGCCATAGTCGCTTCTTGGTCAGCTGGATCATCTGACAATGAAGAAGTTCCGTTGATCGCTGAAGCATACACCACTGGGAAATCAAGCTGGTCGTCATCTGCACCAAGCTCGATGAAAAGTTCCAAGACTTCGTCCACTACTTCTGCTGGACGAGCTGATGGCTTATCGATTTTGTTAACAACCACGATTGGGACAAGGTCTTGTTCCAAGGCTTTTTTCAATACGAAACGAGTTTGTGGCATGGTTCCTTCGTAAGCATCTACGACCAAGACAACACCGTCAACCATTTTCATGATACGCTCAACTTCTCCACCGAAGTCCGCGTGTCCTGGTGTGTCCATGATATTGATACGAGTTCCGTTATAGGCAACGGCTGTATTTTTAGCAAGGATGGTAATTCCACGCTCTTTTTCGATATCGTTTGAGTCCATAGCACGCTCTGCCAATTCAGTACGTGCATCAAGCGTTTCTGATTGTTTCAATAATTCGTCAACGAGGGTTGTTTTACCGTGGTCAACGTGGGCGATAATCGCAATGTTACGGATATCTTCTCTTAATTTTGTCATGATTTCCTCTATAATATTCAAAATTTATTTTCTAACTGAACGATTATACCATAATTTCAGGTAAATAACATAACTCAAGCAAGTGTAAATGTTTTCACTGTGCTTTTCTTTTCACGTCAAGCCTTTTCAAAGCAAGCGACTTATGATAAGATAGGCACAGTATGCGTTTAGATAATTTATTAGCCCAAGAAAAAATCAGCCGAAAAGCCATGAAACAAGCCTTACTCAAAGGGGAAATTCTAGTCGATGGTTGCCCAGCCCGCTCCCTAGCTCAAAATATCGATACAGGGCTACAAGAACTCCTTTTTCAGGGTCGAATCATTCAAGGCTATGAACACACCTATCTTATGCTTCATAAACCTACTGGTGTCGTTACAGCCAATAAAGACAGGGAACTTCCAACCGTCATGGACCTCCTTCCGCCTGACATCCAGTCTGACATGCTCTATGCCGTCGGCCGACTGGACCGAGATACGACAGGACTCCTCCTCTTGACTGATAACGGTCCTTTGGGCTTTCAGCTCCTCCATCCCCAATATCATGTCGATAAAACTTATCAGGTTGAGGTTAATGGACTTCTGACACCTGACCATATCCAAGCCTTTCAAAAGGGAATTGTCTTTTTAGATGGCACTGTCTGTAAACCTGCAAGACTAGAGATTCTATCTGCAAGTCCTTCCCTCAGTCAAGCTTCTATCACCATTTCAGAAGGAAAATTTCATCAGGTTAAGAAAATGTTTCTCTCGGTTGGTGTCAAGGTGACCTCACTCAAACGAATTCAGTTCGGTGAGTTTACATTAGACCCAGAACTAGCAGAAGGTCAATACCGTCCCTTGAACCAAGAGGAATTGAAAATCATTAAAAACTACTTAGAGAAAAGTGGATAAAACAAAAAAGCTTTCAAATAAAGCTTTTTTGTTTTACACTACTTAATTCATAAAAAGAATCAATCCTAAAACCCAATTAATTACGGAAACTACAATCGCTACAATAGCTATAATTTTCTCTGTTTTATAGTCTAGTCCAGATTCTTTTTGAAGTGAGTTAGCATACAATAAACTGGTAATACCTAAACCAATACCTCCCAACGGAAATAACAAACCAAGAATAATCGACAAGATACCCACAAAAAGTGGATTTTTCTTCTTTTCTTTCATGTTCTAAGAACTCCTTAAATTTTATACAAATTAATTATACTATAAAACAATAGCTTCATCCTATCATTCGGCTAATTTGGAAATAAGGTTAGCTAGTCTTCACTTTCCCTTTCCAAGAATCCAAGCCATAAGAAAGGATATAAATCTCAGAAAAACCTTGTTTTTTCAAGTAAAGAGCTGCATTTGTAACTCGTTGCGCACGTTGGTTTTCGTAAAGAAGGACAGGTTTGTCTTTACGAAGGGCTGCAAGACTAGTTTTCAACTGACTTGAAGGAATATTGCGAGCCCCAAGGATATGTTTTCTGTGGAATTCTGCTGGATCACGCAAATCAATCAATTGACCTGTACGAATCAAGGCTTCAAACTCCTCATTGTCTACGATTTTAGCCGCACGGCGAATACGAAGATAGTTAAAGCCCATCCACGCCAACATTGCTAGTATAAGTGCCCACAAAATCCAAGTAATCATTAGTTCTTTTCTCCATTTTTCTCAATATAATCCAATTCTACCTTGTGCTCTCTGCGAAGAACCGCTTCTGCTTCTAGATAATCCAGTTTGTCCATCAACCCTGCATCGTAAATCCGAGAGAGTTCCAACTTCATCAGTTCAATATCATATAAGCGTTTTCCCATATAAACAATAATACCAAATCGTTTGAGGAATTGCTGCACATCATAGAATGTTTTCATAAGACTCATTCTAGCAAAAATTTGTGTTTTTTTCAAGAAGAGACTCACACAAGAAGTATCACAGAATTTAAAAAAGCTGCATCTTCTGCAACTTTTTAATCTGGTGGAAAATAACCCAACTGCTCAGCGATGTGAATCGCCTCCTGCCTGTTAGCCACTCCTAATTTTGAAAAGATATTGGCCAGGTGATTGGAAACTGTACGTTTACTCACATAGACCTTGTCACAGACATCATCAATAGTCAAGCCATTTCTAACCAGTTCTAGTATCTCGATTTCTCGTGGTGTTAGCACCTCTACCATCACTTCATCTGAAAAGATCTTACCTCCTAGATAAATCTTTTCCAGTTTTTTCACCAACTCATCTGGATCCATACTTTTATCTAGAAATCCATAAGCCCCCATAGCTTTAGCTCGGTGTTCATACATCTTTTTGCTGTAACCTGTCAAAATCACAACCTTACTAGAACAACCATTGTCGATAATCTCTTGTGCCAAGGTCAGCCCATCAGCTTGATACAGACTCGTCAGGTTGATATCAATCAAAATAATGTCGTAGTCATTAAAAGCAATCTCCGAAATAGTCGAAAAATTATCTACTAACTGGACCTTTTTAATGTTTTCCGATAACTCTAAAATCATCTTGATACTTTGGCTAAATAATTTATGATCATCAATTAACAAAATTTTCATAACACAACTCCTTATCAATCGGGAGAGTAATTTCTACACGAAATCTCTTATTATTTTCAAAAATCTGCATTTGACCACCTAAAACACTAATTTTATTAGACATATTTTTCAAGCCATAACCTAAGGATTTTTCTGTTTGAAGGCAGTCATTTTCAGAAATGATAAAAATAGTGTCATCATGTACATCAATCTTCAAAGAAATCGTTCCACCACTAGCGTACTTAACGGCATTGGTCGCCAACTCCTCAACCAGACGATAGGCAATTTTATCGTAAGGAGATAAAAGCCTAAAGTGGGCAGGAAACTGTGTGACGACTTCATTTTCTGCGTGATAGCGCTTGACAATCCGATTAATCAGCCCTTGATACTGTATGTCTAACTGCTCGTCTGTTTCTACCATTGGCTGATAATAATCCATCCGCTCACGAATCCGCTGAACCAACTCCTCTGTCACCAGATTGATCTGTTCACCAAAAGCTTGATTGCTACTATATTTATTAAAATTTTTTATCGCCATCACATTTTGCAGGATTTCATTGTGAAGAAATTCGGAGAACTGTTGTTCTGTGTCTTCATTTGCCAGCAGACTTTTCACCATACGGTTACGCTTTAAAAAGAGAACTTTTACATAATCCCTAGCATCTAGCATTTCAGCAGAACGAAAAAGGCGAATCAATTCTTCCGAACAAATCCCGAACAATAGTAACATGATATTCAATACCAAAAAGCTCGTGTTTAAGTCTAAATGAAAGATGATGAAAATGCCTACTAACAAAAACATAATCAGTAAAAACAAGCGTGAAAAAGCTTTTATATAGGACAACTTCAACTCTACTACCTTTTTCTGAAGAGAGTTAATAATTGTTTTGAGATGCAAAAAAGCAAGTATTCCAATAATCTCAAGATACCAGACTAGGTTCATCACTCCTGCGCCCCTCGTATTGATATACAAAAAGAAATAAGAAAGAGGCAATATTAAAGCTAATATCCACAAATTTCGTCTCTGATACTTGAGTCTACTTTTCAACTCTTTATGATATAAAATCAGTAAAATCAAGGGAACAAGGTTTAAAAAGAAAGACGCAAACAAGGACAGAAATAGAAAAATTGAAGGACTTAACAGATACGAACTAATGGTGATTAGTGTCAACACAAAGGACACACTCAACAGTTCTTCTCCTATTTTCTCACCCAGAAAGATAATAGACAGAGAACTATACACCAATAAAAAAGAGTTGAGCGGATGAAGAATATCAAAGAAGTGCAACAGGGTGCTCGCAACTCCTTGATTAAATATGGATTGCCAGCTAATAAGAAACATCATCAGAAGCAACCAAAGTTTCAACTCACTGTACCGAAAGGTCACAATATTACAAATATAACTAAATGCAATTAAAGCAATAATCAGCAATAAAACCATCTGCAAGGAAAAATCTGTCGAAAAGTCCAGAGGAATCCTATAATAAATATAAATCATTAAAGCTAGATGATTAAAAATCGTCAACCACCACAATAAAAGTGAGTTTTTCGAGAGCGATTTGACAAACTGTTTCATATGTATCCACTTCCTGAACTACTTTAATATCATTATAACACAATACCAGAATTGTCGGATAGGCAACTCTGGTATTTGACTTAATTTTCAATAATTTCCCAACTTACTCTGTAAGTCACTAGCAGGTAAAGGACAAAGAGTAAGACCGCTACTCCCAGATAGGTGATATCTATAGAAATGCTGGTATTAGCGAAATTCTCAAAATAGCCCAAAAGAGCGGTACTCAAGGCAAATGCTAGCGGACCTGCGATGACCAGCGGAACCAAGAAATAACTTAGAATCTGTTGCAAAAGAATAAAGCGATTTTGCTTTCTCTTGTTCCCAAGAAGGTATAAGATTTGATAATCATTGACACTATCCAAAGCGCTTGTAGAAGTTTGAAGGGACAAGATACTGAGGGAAATAATGATAAAAATAACACTGACAAAAATCATGACAAAGACAATGACGCCCATAAATCCAAGATAAATCTCAAAAATTCTTCCTTTGGTTTGATAGGTGAACGAATTCAACTCTTCTCCATCACGAGTGAAGTAGTATTTTTCAATCCACTGACTCAAGAATGTTTCTACTTCCCGTTTGTCTATATTTTCCTTGAAATTGGCAACATAGGTCGTGTGGTCTTCCGTCAATCCAACTACTACCTTATCTGGTACAATCAAGGTTCCTGAGTCATTTGTAGTTACTGAAGATAAAAAGTAAACTGTTTCAAGTGGCTTTGAAGAGGCAAGGTTGAGAGAACGACCGTTAATCATGAAGGTTTTGGTCGTTGATAGAAAGTCCTGGATCTGCTTGGCAGTTCCTTTATAATTGGCATTGACTAGAAATTGGTCTTCTGACAAGTCAACCGCTTTTTTCCCTTGCAGTTTGCGGAGATGATTGTAGGCAGAAATTCCTAAAATCGGTACTTTTGATTCAGGAAGTTTCTTATCATGATCCCAGAGATTGCTAGTATCAATCAAATCTTTATAAGTTAAATCACTAGAATAGATAGGGCAGCTGTACTCCTCTTTGATGAGGTTAAAGTCAAAGCCATCGGCTTTCAATCTGTCTTTGACAGATTCCTGAGAAAATTGAAACTCTTTACCACGGTAGAGATTGACAGTTACATCATAAGGTGAGTATTTGTTCAGCTCTCGGTTCATAGTCGTATAGGCACTACCACTAAAAACGAGTAAGCTGAGAGCCAGTGTCAAGGTCAAGGATAAGACAGCCAACGTGACCGAATTACTATCAGCTTGTTTTGAAAATTGACGGATTTTAAAAGTGTTTAGTTTGTTATAGTAAGTTTGAGGCAGTTTTCTAAGGGAAATCAAGACAAAATGGCTTAAAGTATTGTAAAACAAAATCACAAAAATCACGAAGACAGATACCAGCAAGATACCCCAGCTTTTCAAGAATGATAGATGGTGATAGTCTGAAAAATAGAGAGCACCAAAACCGATAACAGCTGTCGAAAGAATAAAGAGAAGTGCTTGAAGAACTGGCTTGCCTTTTGCCAAGACAGATTTCTTGACCCCATTTTCTTGAATGAGTGCAATGATATTTTTCTTTCTAAAGGTAAGAATGTCCATGACACCAACAATAAAACTGGTTACCAAATAGGAATAAACTAGTAAGATAACAGACTTGCTATCAAAGAAAAGCATACTACCAAAGTAATTGGCCATAAAAAACTCAGATGCAATCTTAGCTAGAATGACCAGTAAGATCAATCCAAGCAAGAAACCTAGAATCAAGGAAAAGATATTGACCAGCATGGTTTCAAAGAACAGGGTACGGATAATCTGCTTCTTCTTCATTCCCAGCGTTGCATAAAGTCCCAGCTCTTTCTTGCGCCGTCCCAGCACAAAATTTGTGGCGTAAACGATGAGAAAGGCAATCGCCGATAGAATCAGATAGGAAAGCAAGCCCATGTACTGGCTCATCACCGTCGTCAACATTTCCTTTGCCCCTGATAAACTTTGCATCACTGGATGGCTTGGTAAAGCATTAAAAGCGTAGAGCAAGCTATAAATCAATGTCAGACTGAAAAAATAGATGGTATAAGTCTGTAAATTTCGAAATACATTTCGTAAAATCAATTTTGGATACATACTCTCACCCTCCTATCTGGTACGACTGTAAATCTCTTGCAAATACTGTTCATTAGATAAGCTGTTACGTTCCAAATCATCCATAATCTTTCCATCTCTAAGTAGCACCATCCGTGAAGAGTACTTTGCTGCGGCAGGGTCATGCGTAACCAGTAAAATGGTAATACCAAAACTTTTATTGATTTCCTGCAAAAGTGCCATCAGTTTTTCAGAATTGGCAGAGTCCAAGGCTCCTGTCGGCTCATCTGCGATAATCAGTTTAGAATCATCAATCAAGGCTCTAGCAGTTGCCACGCGTTGTCGCTGACCACCTGATAACTGATTAGGAAACTTATCTTTTAAGTTTTGGATGGCCAACTTATCCAAAATTTCCTCAATCTTATCCTGATGTTTTTTGATATTTTTCCCCTGAATTTGAAGAGGTAGAACAATATTTTCATAGACCGTCAAGGTTTCCACCAAGTTGTAGGCTTGGAAAATATAGGAAATGTTTTTGGCACGATAGTCAGCTAGTTCATTTTCCTTGGCATGGATGATGTCAAAATCTTCAAATCGAATCTCACCTGACGTTGGTTTATCAATCGTTGAAATACAGTTGAGGAGTGTTGTTTTTCCACTACCACTGGCACCCATAATTGCCAGAAAGTCACCTTTTTCAACGGACAAGTTCACATCTAATAAAGCATGAACGATATTATCCCCTTGACCAAATATTTTCGTTAATCCTGTTACAATAAGCTGTTTCATCATTTCATTCCTCCGTTTCTTTATTACTCTCTTATTATACGGTTCCTTTCAATGTTTGGCATGAGTATTTTGTGCAATATATTCAAGTAATAAAAAAACCGATGCCTTTTTCAGGTATCGGTCGATGTTGATTATTTGCGATCGTTTCTTTTTTTCATAAAGTAAACAATCCCTATGACAACAACTCCTAAGACCAGTACAGGTGCATAGAATTCTAGTGTTCCAATAATTCCTTCCATTTTATCCTCCTGTCAAAAAATAGAGAGTTTTATTCATAGCGCACGTTTGACGAAATACATTCATAAGAATATGCAAACCACCAAGCACAGCGCCCCTGTGCTGTTAATCTAACAGCCGTACCCTAACCCAGCAGCAGATTTTCCATCCAATTCTTGGCTATTAATTTCCACAATCCAAAGAATCAATCTCAAAGTTGTCTTGTTCTATTTGTATTTCTCCCCGTAAATATAACACCAAATCAAAATGTTGTCAATATTTTGTAATAAAACACTAGAATTTTCCTTTTGTTTTATCTAACAGCGAACATCATTTCTCGTACACTCATAGGAATAGGTGAAACACAATCCACAGAGACCTGCTAGTGTCATTTTAAAAGCTGTGTACCACTAGCTTCTGATTGCCCGGAAAGTTCTTGCTTTTCAACCTCAAAACTTAGAGAATCAATCTCTGAACGATTTGTATTTTTAGCCATAAAGTTGCCTCCTTCCTTCTTTTGGATGATCATCTTTACAATAACTAGTATAAACTCTAGTACTGGATAAATAATGAGTAAATCGTGCAAATTTCTTATTTTCGAAGAAAATTTTTATAGTGCCCAATTAAAAAACAGCTAAACAATACCTTGCTCAGCTACTTTTTTAACTTATTTACTAAATGATTTAGAAGTTTCTTCTTAACTACTTTACAGAGACTTACACAATGCTCCTGATTTCCCTATCATCTTTGGCGATTCTGACGCAAGTGTGGTACAATAAAAACATGAGAATTCAACAATTACATTATATTATCAAAATCGTCGAAACTGGCTCCATGAATGAGGCAGCCAAGCAACTCTTTATCACTCAACCCAGTCTTTCCAATGCTGTGAGAGATTTGGAAAATGAAATGGGCATTGAAATCTTTATCCGCAATCCCAAGGGCATTACCTTGACCCGTGATGGGATGGAGTTCCTCTCTTATGCCCGTCAGGTTGTCGAGCAGACCCAGCTTCTGGAGGAACGTTATAAAAATCCTGTTGCCCACCGCGAACTCTTTAGCGTTTCGTCTCAACACTATGCCTTTGTAGTCAATGCCTTTGTATCGCTACTCAAGAAAAGCGATATGGAAAAATACGAGCTCTTCCTTCGTGAAACTCGTACTTGGGAAATTATCGACGACGTCAAGAACTTCCGCAGTGAGGTCGGTGTTCTATTTTTTAACAGCTACAACCGTGATGTTTTGACAAAGATGCTAGATGACAATCACCTGCTGGCTCACCATCTCTTTACAGCTCAGCCCCATATCTTTGTCAGCAAGACCAACCCTCTGGCAAAGAAAGACAAGGTCAAACTATCTGATTTGGAAAACTTCCCTTATCTCAGCTATGACCAAGGGACGCACAACTCCTTCTACTTTTCAGAAGAGATTCTTTCCCAAGAACACCACAAAAAATCCATCGTGGTTAGCGACCGTGCTACCCTCTTTAATCTCTTGATTGGTTTGGATGGTTATACCATTGCGACAGGGATTTTGAACAGTAATCTTAACGGAGACAATATCGTTTCTATCCCACTGGACATTGACGATCCGATTGAACTGGTCTATATCCAGCATGAAAAAACCAGCCTATCTAAAATGGGCGAACGCTTTATCGACTATCTACTAGAAGAAGTCCAGTTTGATAGTTGATACTCTTCAAAAATCTCTTCAAGCCACGTCAGCTTCGTCTTAGATTATATATGTGACTGACTTCGTCAGTCTTATCTACAACCTCAAAGCACTGCTTTGAGCAACCTACGGCTAGCTTCCTAGTTTGCTCTTTGATTGTCATTTAGTATGAGAATATCTCTAAATCGAATAAGCTAAAAACCTCAAGAACTAGCTTTCAATCCTAGTTCTTGAGGTTTTTTTCTCCAGTAGTAAATCAAAAGGTTTTTATAAAATCTTATTTTTTAAACCAAAATATAGATAAGATTAAAACAAGGACAAGTCCAGCTCCAACAACCAGTCCAAATACTGGAATGCTCCTAAATAGTTTTTGCTCTGGCTGTGTCTTCTCACTACTGTCTTGAGTTGATTCTGCCACTGTATCACCTTGTTTCGCCACGTCTTGTTCTGCTTTTTTCTCTATTTTCTTAGGACCATAATTTGGATTTACAAAGGCTACTTGTTTAGTCGGTTTGGAGTAGTCTTCTGCGCCTTCTTTGACTCGCCATGACACAGAATATAAAGTCCGTCCCTCCAATACCATTCCTAAATCAATTCGCTCACCAGGAGGCAAACCTCCACCTAAACCGACACTAAAAGCAAACGCTTGCCCCTCCTGATTATCTTTTAAGACAATAAATCCGTTCTCACTCACTTTTTTAAGACGAGATAACTTCCCTATAATATCTCCATCTTTAAAGGTTCCAGTGTAGCTTCCATCCTCTCCCAAAATAAGTGTTGAAGCTCTACCAGGCTTAGTACCATTATTTGGCTCCTTATTAATCCAAATACCTACCAACTCAGATGGCAAAGGAATTTCATCTCCAATTTTAGCATCGACAAAGTACTTGGGCATAGGGGGATTAGGATCCATATTATCTCCAATAATCGGGAGATTTAGAGAAGTATATTCAATAGCTGAGGTATCTATCTTTGTTTTAGAGTCAAGGTTTAATTCATCTAAGTCACCTTCTCCTGCTCTAAATTCACTTTTTTTAATTAACGTTGGCTCCTTATTTTCTTTAGAAAGTTGGAACAATCTATATGACATAATCCCTGGAGAACTTTCGAACACTATAATACTGCCATCTGTGTAGGTATTAATAACTGTCCCCATTCTAAGACTTGTATCCCAAAATCTATCAAATAAGGGAGTTGGAGTATTACCATTCATATAATATACTTCAAACAGTTCCCATTTTTCACCATTAGTTATACCGATTAATAACTCATCCGTCCCATTTTTATCAATATCCATCAAAGCGTAACCAAGTCTATTTGCATTATTTTCAAATAGCTGTTTACTCTCCCACTTCTCAGTAATTTGTGGCAATAGTTGGTTGTAGTCAGTACTGTCAGCTTGGGCTGACTTCACAAATGAAAATAGGCCGCAAAATAAATACAAACAGGTAATTATTTTTATAATTTTCTTCATATTATTTCTAATTTTAATTTCACCTATATAAATTAATAAATATTATTTTGATGGTAATGGTTATGCGTGTGATAATGATTTTCTTGGACATGTAAATTTCTCAAGTAATCAACTGCTTCTTCTGTATTTCTACGGATTCCATCTAACTGCTGTAATTGTAACGTTTGAACATAATTGTTATATCTTAATGCTTGAAGCATTTTCTTTGTATCAATATATTGTTCCCTTTGTAACTGTAGCATTTCTTTCTGATAGTTCAACTGTAATTCTTTATATTTTGTATCATCATATAAATTTACTAGTTCTTTCATATTATCAGCTTTGAAATTTTCTAAAGCTCCTATGACAATTAACAATTTAGCAAAGTTTTCAAGTGATATTCCTTTGTCTCCTTTTTCAAATTGACTTAGGAACTGTGGTGATACAATATCTGAGGCAGCTTCCTTTAGGCTGAGCCCTCGTGCTTCACGCAGGTACTTAAATGTAGCTCCAAATGGGTATAGATTTTCCATAAATAATCTCCTTACATAC
>NZ_JVGV01000023.1:2337-34312 GCF_001076775.1 Streptococcus pseudopneumoniae | reverse complement strand
CGAACAACCTAAGAAAGATATCCCAGGTTACCGCTTCGTAGAGACTAAGAAACTTCCAAATGGTGATGTAGAACATGTCTACGAAAAAGTAACACCACCAGCTCCAACACCTTCACCTGTTCCTCAACCAAATCCAGGCAACCAAAATATTACAACTTGGACAGATGAAAATGGTAATCCAGTGAAACCATCTGAGCCAGGTTCTAAGGAGCCAGGAACAATTCCAGGTTATGAATATGTGAAGACTGTGACGGATCCGAATGGAAGTATCAGACATATCTTCAGAAAAGTTCAAACTCCAACCCCAGTTGAACCAAGTCAACCAGTTGAGCCAGCAACTCCAGCAATGCCTGAACAGCCAGCTAAACCTCAAGTACCGGCTACTCCAGCACAACCAACAGCAGTCAAAGAAGCTGAAGGTAAGCGTGAATTGCCAAATACTGGTACAGAAGACAATGCTAGCCTAGCAGCACTTGGACTTCTCGGAGTATTGAGTGGATTTGGATTTGTAGCTCGCAAGAAGAAAGAAGACTAAGCTTTCTAATTAATATGATTTGTTTGCAATGAACATATCTGTTTAAACCTGATGAATCATTCGATTCATCAGGTTTTTTCGGCTCTTTGTCAACTGTATGCGTTTGATTATAGTTCATCAAAAACTAGATTAGAATTGTTAGATAATATCATTTTATGTTATAATGAAGAAAAAACAGAGGTGTTCAAATGTCAGAAGCAGGTCATAAGTTTTTAGCAAAATTGGGGAAAAAACGCTTACGTCCAGGTGGAAAACGTGCCACAGATTGGTTAATTGCAGAAGGAGGGTTTTCAAAAGAAAAGAGAATACTAGAGGTTGCGTGTAATAGGGGAACTACAGCAATTGAGTTGGCACAGCGTTTTGGTTGTAAGATAACTGCTGTTGATATGGATGCTCAAGCTTTAGAAGTGGCTAAAAAATCTGCTGAAACGGCAGGTGTTGCTCATTTGATCAGGTTTGAAAGAGCAAATGCAATGAAACTTCCTTATGAAGATGCTAGTTTTGATATTGTTATAAATGAAGCTATGCTGACTATGCAAGCCGATCAAGCTAAGAAAAAATGTGTAATAGAATATCTAAGGGTATTAAAACCTGGAGGTCTTCTCTTGACACATGATGTGCTTCTTAAGGAAGCTAAAGAGTCTGTCAGACAGGAATTGTCACAAGCAATTCATGTAAATGTAGGTCCTTTAACTCAAGATGGTTGGGAACAGGTAATGATAGAATCAGGTTATCGTGATGTGAAAGTATTGACTGGTGAAATGACATTAATGAAATTATCAGGTATGATTTATGACGAAGGTTGGCTAGGAACTTTGAAAATTTGTGTAAATGCTTGTAAAAAGGAGAATAGAAAGCAGTTTTTAACTATGTATAAAATGTTCGCTAAGAATAAAAAGAAATTGGGATTTATTGCTATGGCTAGTTATAAATCGTCAAATCGTTAGATAATTATTGAAGTTAACTTTTCCTTTTTTCTTTCTTAAAAAATATGCTATAATAGAGAGTAAAAACTTTGAAAGAAAGAAAAAGATGAATTTAAAAGATTACATTGCAACAATTGAAAATTATCCAAAGGAAGGCATCACCTTCCGTGATATCAGTCCTTTGATGGCTGATGGGAATGCTTATAGCTACGCTGTTCGTGAAATCGTTCAGTATGCTACTGACAAGAAAATTGATATGATCGTAGGGCCTGAAGCTCGTGGTTTTATCGTGGGTTGTCCAGTGGCCTTCGAGTTAGGAATTGGCTTTGCACCTGTTCGTAAACCAGGTAAATTGCCACGCGAAGTCATTTCTGCTGACTATGAAAAAGAGTACGGTGTTGATACCTTGACCATGCATGCGGATGCCATCAAGCCAGGTCAACGTGTTCTTATCGTAGATGACCTCTTGGCAACAGGTGGAACTGTTAAGGCAACCATCGAGATGATTGAAAAACTTGGTGGTGTTGTAGCAGGTTGTGCCTTCCTTGTTGAATTGGATGAATTGAACGGCCGTGAAAAAATCGGTGACTACGATTACAAGGTTCTTATGCATTATTAATGAAAAACAGTCCCTAGGGCTGTTTTCTCTACATTAGGATATAAAAATAGACTATAGCTAGTTAGAGAAAAACTATAATTGAAAACTATATCTTCTTGCAGTATAATAAAAGGACTAAGTGTTTGAGATTTGGCTTCAAACATATGCAATGATTCCTGAAAGAGTACAGTTAGGAGAGGGTTATGCCGATTCGAATTGATAAAAAATTGCCAGCTGTTGAGATTTTACGGACAGAGAACATCTTTGTCATGGATGATCAACGTGCGGCTCACCAAGACATCCGTCCCTTGAAGATTTTAATTTTAAATCTCATGCCACAGAAAATGGTCACAGAAACCCAGTTGTTGCGTCATTTGGCCAATACGCCCTTGCAACTGGATATCGATTTTCTCTATATGGAGAGCCACCGTTCTAAAACAACTCGTTCAGAGCACATGGAGACTTTTTATAAAACTTTTCCTGAAGTCAAGGATGAGTATTTTGATGGGATGATTATCACGGGTGCTCCAGTTGAGCATTTACCATTTGAGGAAGTGGATTACTGGGAGGAATTCAGTCAGGTTCTTGAGTGGTCCAAGACCCATGTCTATTCGACCCTTCATATTTGTTGGGGTGCTCAGGCGGGACTCTATCTGCGTTATGGGGTTGAAAAATACCAGATGGACAGTAAGTTATCGGGTATCTATCCTCAGGATACTTTAAAAGAAGGGCACCTTCTCTTTAGAGGCTTTGACGATAGCTATGTATCCCCTCATTCTCGTCACACGGAGATTTCTAAGGAAGAGGTCTTAAACAAAACCAATCTCGAGATTTTATCAGAGGGACCTCAGGTTGGGGTTTCGATTTTGGCTAGTCGTGATTTACGAGAAATTTATAGTTTTGGGCATTTGGAATATGACCGTGATACCTTGGCAAAAGAGTATTTTAGAGATCGTGACGCAGGTTTAGATCCACATATTCCAGAAAATTACTTTAAGGATGATGATGTCAACCAGACACCTTGTCTTTGTTGGTCTTCATCAGCAGCCCTTTTTTTCAGTAACTGGGTAAACTATGCGGTCTATCAGGAGACGCCTTTTGACTGGAGAAAGATAGAAGATGATGCATCTGCATTTGGGTATTTATAAGAGGAATTATGACATATTTAGACGCTTTTAAATCAGGGAACTTGGTTTTACCGAGTGCCCTGCTCTTGCATTTCAAGGAACTCTTTCCTTCCAGTGATGATTTTCTAGTCTGGCAATTTTTCTATTTGCAAAATACGACAGGTTTGGATGAAATGTCGCCAAGCCAGATTGCTGAAAGGATTGGCAAGGAAATTTCGGATGTCAATCAGGCTATTTCCAATCTAACGGAGAGGGGACTGCTCCAGTATCGAACCATCGAATTAAATGGCGAAATCGAATTGCTTTTTGATGCCAGTTTGGCTTTGGAACGTTTGGATAATTTGCTTGGAGCTGCTCATTCAAGTTCAGACCAGTTGACACCTCAAAACCAGCTCAAGGATTTGGTGGAAACCTTCCAGCAGGAGTTGGGACGCTTGTTGACTCCTTTTGAGATTGAGGATTTAACCAAGACACTAAAGGAAGATGGCACCAGTGCTGACTTGATTAAGGAAGCTCTTCGTGAAGCTGTTTTGAATGGAAAACCAAACTGGAAGTACATTCAGGCGATTTTGAGAAACTGGCGCCATGAAGGTATCAAAAGTGTGGCTCAAATCGAGGCTAAGCGGGTAGAAAGAGAAGCAAGCAATCCTCAGTTGACACAGGTATCGGCAGATTTCCGAAATGCCATGGATCTCTGGAAGGATTAATCCATGTAAGCAGGCTTGAAATCCGAGTAAGATTTGCAAGCTGTGTCTAATTGTGATAAAATAAATAGAAAATAAATTGAAAAAAGAGGTATGTGAAATGTCACGTAAACCATTTATCGCTGGTAACTGGAAAATGAACAAAAATCCAGAAGAAGCTAAAGCATTTGTTGAAGCAGTTGCATCAAAACTTCCTTCATCAGATCTTGTTGAAGCAGGTATCGCAGCTCCAGCTCTTGATTTGACAACTGTTCTTGCTGTTGCTAAAGGTTCAAACCTTAAAGTTGCTGCTCAAAACTGCTACTTTGAAAATGCAGGTGCTTTCACTGGTGAAACTAGCCCACAAGTTTTGAAAGAAATCGGTACTGACTACGTTGTTATCGGTCACTCAGAACGCCGTGACTACTTCCATGAAACTGACGAAGATATCAACAAAAAAGCAAAAGCAATCTTTGCAAACGGCATGCTTCCAATTATCTGTTGTGGTGAGTCACTTGAAACTTACGAAGCTGGTAAAGCTGCTGAGTTTGTAGGTGCTCAAGTATCTGCTGCATTGGCTGGATTGACTGCTGAACAAGTTGCTGCTTCAGTTATCGCTTACGAGCCAATCTGGGCTATCGGTACTGGTAAATCAGCTTCACAAGACGACGCACAAAAAATGTGTAAAGTTGTTCGTGACGTTGTAGCTGCTGACTTTGGTCAAGCAGTTGCAGACAAAGTTCGTGTTCAATACGGTGGTTCTGTTAAACCTGAAAACGTTGCTTCATACATGGCTTGCCCAGACGTTGACGGTGCCCTTGTAGGTGGTGCGTCACTTGAAGCAGAAAGCTTCTTGGCTTTGCTTGACTTTGTAAAATAATCAGTAGCAAAAGCTAGGTGGAACAGCATTCAGATGTCTGTTCCATTTTTTATAGGAGAGGAAAGATTGAAAACAAAGATTGGAAAAATTGGATTAGCAAGTATCTGTTTGCTCGGCTTGGCAGTTAGTCATGTAGCTGCAAATGAAACTGAAGTAGCAAAAACTTCGCAGGATGCAACGACAGTTTCAAGTAGTTCAGAGCAAAATCAGTCTTCTAATAAAACTCAAACGAGCGCAGGAGTAAAGACCACTGCTTCTGCCCACTGGGATGGGGATTATTATGTAAAGGCTGATGGTTCCAAAGCAAAGAGTGAGTGGATTTTTGATAACTACTATAAGGCTTGGTTTTATATTAAGTCAGACGGTCGTTATGCTCAAAATGAGTGGCAGGGCAATTACTACCTAAAATCAGGTGGTTATATGGCTAAGAATGAATGGGTTTATGATAACGCCTATAAGAATTGGTTTTACCTGAAGTCTGATGGTTCTTATGCTAACCAGGAATGGCATTCTGTTGGAGGTAAATGGTACTATTTTAAAAAATGGGGCTATTTAGCTAAAAGTCAATGGCAGGGAAGTTATTTCCTAAATGGTCAAGGTGCCATGATGCAAAATGAATGGCTCTATGATCCAGCCTATTCGTCTTACTTCTATCTTAAGTCCGATGGTTCTTATGCAAATCAAGAGTGGCAAAAGATTGATGGCAAGTGGTATTATTTCAAGAAGTGGGGATACATGGCTCAAGATGAGTGGCATGGAAACTATTATTTGACAGGAAGTGGTGCTATGGCGACTGGTGAATTAGTCATGGATGATGCTCGCTATATTTTTTCTGACTCAGGTGAGTTAAAAGAAAAGAAAGACTTGAATGTTGGCTGGGTTCACCGAAATGGCAGACGTTATTTCTTTAACCATCGTGAAGAACAAGTTGGGACTGATCAAGTTAAAAAGGTCATCGATGTCAGTGAACACAATGGTCGTATCAGTGACTGGAAAAAAGTCATCGATGATAATGGAGTAGATGGAGTCATTGTTCGTTTGGGATACAGTGGAACTGAGGACAAGGAATTGGCTCATAATATCAAGGAGTTAAACCGGCTTGGAATTCCTTACGGTGTTTACCTTTATACTTATGCTGAAAATGAGACCGATGCTGAGAATGATGCTAAGCAGACTATTGAACTCTTGAAGAAATACAAGATGAACTTGTCTTATCCAATCTACTATGATGTTGAAAATTGGGAGTATTTAAATAAGACCAAGAAAGCTCCGACCGACACAGCTACTTGGGTTAAAATTATCAATAAATATATGGAAACCATGAAGCATGCTGGTTACCAAAACGTGAAAGTTTATAGCTATCGTCAACTTTTGCAAACTCGTTTGAATCATCCTGATATTTTACAACATGTAAACTGGGTTGCAGCTTATACGGATGCGCTTGATTGGAATAATCCTCATTATTCAGGAGAAAAAGGATGGCAATATACTTCATCTGACTCTCTTAAAGGGATTCGAGGACGTGTGGATGTTAGCGTCTGGTATTAAGATGTAAAACTGAGAAAAGAGTGTACATTTGTATGCTCTTTTCTTTATTTTATCTCTGTTAAGAGAGATTGAAAGTGACTGGGTTTCATTCTAAAAAATTCTTAAATTATCAGTCTATTGCAACTTTTCTCATGTGAGTCATTTGGCTTGCTATTGGTTTTCCTTAGTAGTATACTAAGGTAGTAATCATTAAGAAGTGGTTACAAAAAATAATAAACGAGGTAAAATAAAATGGTAGAATTGAAAAAAGAAGCAGTAAAAGACGTAACATCATTGACAAAAGTAGCGCCAGTAGCATTGGCAAAAACAAAGGAAGTATTGAACCAAGCTGTTGCTGATTTGTACGTAGCTCACGTTGCTTTGCACCAAGTACACTGGTATATGCGCGGTCGTGGTTTTCTTGTGTGGCATCCAAAAATGGATGAATACATGGACAGCCTTGATGGCTATCTTGACGAAATCAGCGAACGTTTGATTACACTTGGTGGCAGCCCATTCTCTACTTTGACAGAATTCCTTCAACATAGTGAAATCGAAGAAGAAGCTGGTGAATACCGTAATGTTGAAGAAAGCTTGGAACGTGTCCTAGATGTTTATCGTTATCTCATCACTCTGTTCCAAAAAGCTTTGGATGTTACTGATGAAGAAGGTGATGATGTGACAAACGATATCTTTGTTGGTGCTAAAGCTGAACTTGAGAAAACGGTTTGGATGCTTGCGGCAGAACTTGGACAAGCACCTGGTTTGTAAGAAATAGAATAATCATATAAAAATCTGTAGGATGCCTCTTACGGATTTTTTTCTATTCTGTAAGCTATTCCAAACCAGTCTTTTTTTGAGTTTTTTGATAAAATAGTACTATCAGTAAAAAGGATGGAAGCATGACTAAGAAAATCGTAGCTATTTGGGCCCAGGATGAAGAGGGTGTGATTGGGAAGGACAATCGTTTGCCTTGGTATTTGCCAGCAGAATTGCAACACTTTAAAGAAACAACTCTTAATCATGCTATCTTGATGGGGCGTGTGACCTTTGATGGAATGGGACGTCGTCTGCTTCCAAAACGAGAAACCTTGATTTTGACACGTAATTCGGAAGAAAAGATAGACGGAGTTGCTACTTTTCATGATGTCCAGTCTGTCTTGGACTGGTATCAGGGTCAAGACAAGAATCTCTATATTATCGGTGGCAAGCAAATTTTTCAGGCTTTTGAACCCTACCTTGACGAAGTGATTGTCACTCAAATTCATGCTCGGGTGGAGGGAGATACCTATTTCCCTGAGGAGTTTGATTTGTCTCTTTTTGAGACGGTTTCAAGCAAATCCTACGCCAAAGATGAGAAAAATCCTTATGATTTTACCATCCAATACCGCAAGAGAAAGGAAGTCTAATGGAACGTAGTATATTTGGTTTTTTCACAGCCATGCTGTGTTTGGTCTGCTTGCTTGCAGGAGCACAGGCTTTTCGTAAAAAGCGCTATGGACTTTCTGTCCTGCTCTGGTTAAATGCCTTTACCAATTTGGTCAATAGTATCCATGCTTTTTACATGACCTTATTTTAGATAGAATGACAGTATAGAATAGAACGGAAGGAAATCATGCCTACAAATAGGAATAATGATATGATGGTTTATTGCTCATTTTGTGGCAAAAGCCAAGAAGAAGTACAAAAAATAATCGCTGGGAACAATGCCTTTATCTGTAATGAATGTGTGGAGTTAGCCCAGGAGATTATTCGTGAGGAGTTGGCTGAGGAAGTCTTGGCAGACTTGTCTGAGGTACCAAAACCAATCGAACTCCTCCACATCTTGAATCACTACGTAATCGGTCAAGATCGTGCCAAACGTGCCTTGGCAGTAGCTGTATACAACCACTACAAACGCATCAATTTCCACGATACGCGTGAAGAGTCAGAAGATGTGGATTTGCAGAAGTCAAACATCTTGATGATTGGCCCAACTGGTTCAGGGAAAACATTTCTTGCCCAGACCTTGGCTAAGAGTTTAAATGTACCTTTTGCCATTGCGGATGCAACAGCTCTTACTGAAGCTGGTTATGTAGGTGAGGATGTGGAAAATATCCTCCTCAAACTCTTGCAGGCTGCTGACTTTAATATTGAACGTGCAGAGCGTGGGATTATCTACGTGGATGAAATTGACAAGATTGCCAAGAAGAGTGAGAACGTGTCTATCACACGTGATGTTTCTGGTGAAGGGGTGCAACAAGCCCTTCTAAAGATTATCGAAGGAACTGTTGCTAGCGTGCCGCCTCAAGGTGGACGCAAACATCCGCAACAAGAGATGATTCAAGTGGATACTAAAAATATCCTCTTCATCGTGGGTGGTGCCTTTGATGGCATTGAAGAAATTGTCAAACAACGTCTGGGCGAAAAAGTCATCGGATTTGGTCAAAATAACAAGGCGATTGATGAAAACAGCTCTTACATGCAAGAAATCATCGCAGAAGATATTCAAAAATTTGGTATTATCCCTGAGTTGATTGGACGTTTGCCTGTCTTTGCTGCTCTTGAGCAATTGACGGTTGATGACTTGGTTCGTATCTTGAAAGAGCCAAGAAATGCCTTGGTTAAACAATATCAAACCTTGCTTTCTTATGATGATGTCGAGTTGGAATTTGACGACGAAGCCCTTCAAGAAATCGCCAATAAGGCCATCGAACGGAAGACAGGTGCGCGTGGTCTTCGCTCAATTATTGAAGAAACCATGCTAGACGTCATGTTTGAAGTACCGAGTCAGGAAAATGTGAAATTGGTTCGCATCACAAAAGAAGCTGTCGATGGAACGGATAAACCAATCTTGGAAACAGCCTAGAGGTGACTATGGAAATCAATACACACAATGCTGAAATCTTGCTCAGTGCGGCGAATAAATCCCACTACCCACAGGATGAACTGCCAGAGATTGCCCTAGCAGGGCGTTCAAATGTTGGCAAGTCTAGCTTTATCAACACCATGCTGAACCGCAAGAATCTAGCCCGAACATCAGGTAAACCTGGTAAAACCCAGCTTCTCAACTTCTTTAATATCGATGATAAGATGCGCTTTGTGGATGTGCCTGGTTATGGCTATGCCCGTGTTTCTAAAAAGGAACGTGAAAAGTGGGGGAGCATGATTGAGGAGTACCTAACGACTCGGGAAAATCTCCGTGCAGTGGTCAGTCTAGTTGACCTTCGTCATGACCCGTCAGCAGATGATGTGCAGATGTACGAATTTCTTAAGTATTATGAGATTCCAGTCATCATTGTGGCGACCAAGGCAGACAAGATTCCACGTGGTAAATGGAACAAGCACGAATCAGCAATCAAAAAGAAATTAAACTTTGACCCAAGTGACGACTTTATCCTCTTTTCATCTGTCAGCAAGGCAGGGATGGATGAAGCTTGGGATGCAATCTTAGAAAAATTGTGAGGAAAAGAAAATGGCAAAAACAATTCATACAGACAAAGCTCCAAAGGCTATTGGACCATATGTTCAAGGAAAAATCGTTGGCAACCTTTTGTTTGCTAGTGGTCAAGTTCCCCTATCTCCTGAAACTGGGGAAATCGTTGGAGAAACGATCCAAGAACAGACAGAACAAGTCTTGAAAAACATCGGTGCTATTTTGGCAGAGGCAGGAACTGACTTTGACCATGTTGTCAAAACAACTTGTTTCTTGAGTGATATGAACGACTTTGTTCCTTTTAACGAGGTTTACCAAACGGCCTTTAAAGAGGAATTTCCAGCTCGTTCAGCTGTGGAGGTAGCTCGTCTTCCTCGTGATGTAAAAGTCGAAATCGAAGTCATCGCAGAGATTGGATAAGCTAGTTGAAGTTTGGTTCTGCCAAACTTCTTTTGATATAAGGAGAAAAAGATGACAAAGAAACAACTTCACTTGGTGATTGTGACAGGAATGAGTGGTGCAGGGAAAACAGTTGCCATTCAGTCCTTCGAAGATTTGGGTTATTTTACTATTGATAATATGCCTCCAGCTCTCTTGCCTAAGTTTTTGCAGTTGGTGGAAACAAAGGAAGACGACCATAAGTTGGCCTTGGTAGTAGATATGCGTAGCCGTTCTTTCTTCTCAGAGATTCAAGATGTTTTGGATGAGTTGGAAAACAAGGAAGAACTGGACTTTAAAATTCTCTTTTTGGATGCAGCTGATAAAGAATTGGTCGCGCGCTACAAGGAAACTAGACGGAGTCACCCATTAGCTGCAGATGGACGGATTTTAGACGGAATCAAGTTGGAACGTGAACTCTTGGCACCTTTGAAAAATATGAGTCAAAATGTTGTGGATACGACAGAACTTACTCCACGTGAGCTGCGCAAAACCCTTGCAGAGCAGTTTTCAGATCAGGAACAAGCCCAGTCTTTCCGTATCGAAGTCATCTCTTTTGGATTTAAATATGGAATTCCGATTGATGCAGACTTGGTCTTTGACGTCCGCTTTTTGCCAAATCCCTACTACCTACCAGAACTGCGTAATCAAACGGGTGTGGATGAACCTGTTTATGATTATGTCATGAACCATCCTGAGTCAGAAGATTTTTATCAACATTTGTTGGCCTTGATTGAGCCAATTTTGCCAAGTTACCAAAAGGAAGGGAAGTCCGTTTTGACCATTGCCATGGGCTGTACAGGAGGACAACACCGTAGTGTGGCCTTTGCTAAACGCTTGGCGCAGGACTTATCCAAGAATTGGCCTGTTAATGAAGGGCACCGCGACAAAGACCGAAGAAAGGAAACGGTAAACCGTTCATGAGAAAACCAAAGATAACGGTGATTGGTGGAGGGACTGGGATCCCGGTCATTCTTAAAAGTCTGCGTGAAAAAGATGTGGAAATCGCTGCTATCGTAACGGTGGCAGATGATGGTGGTTCATCAGGTGAACTCCGAAAAAATATGCAACAATTGACACCGCCAGGTGATCTCCGTAATGTTCTCGTGGCCATGTCGGATATGCCTAAGTTTTATGAGAAGGTCTTTCAGTACCGCTTTTCTGAAGATGCGGGAGCCTTTGCTGGCCATCCATTGGGCAATCTCATTATAGCTGGCCTGTCAGAAATGCAGGGTTCGACCTACAATGCCATGCAGTTACTGAGCAAATTTTTCCATACAACTGGAAAGATTTATCCTTCCAGTGACCATCCTTTGACTTTGCATGCAGTCTTTCAGGATGGGACAGAAGTGGCTGGAGAGAGCCATATTGCAGACCATCAAGGCATGATTGACCATGTTTATGTGACCAATACCCTCAACGAGGATACGCCTCTGGCTAGCCGTCGAGTAGTGCAGACCATTCTTGAAAGTGACATGATTGTCCTCGGACCTGGTTCCCTCTTTACCTCGATTTTACCTAATATCGTGATTAAGGAAATCGGGCAGGCGCTTTTGGAAACCAAGGCAGAAATCGCCTATGTCTGCAATATCATGACCCAACGTGGGGAGACGGAACACTTTACAGATAGCGACCATGTGGAGGTCTTGCATCGTCATCTGGATCGAGCTTTTATCGATACTGTCTTGGTGAATATCGAAAAAGTGCCTCAGGAATACATGAATTCCAACCGTTTTGATGAATATTTGGTGCAGGTGGAACATGATTTTGCTGGTCTTTGTAAGCAAGTTCCGCGTGTGATTTCATCCAACTTCCTTCGTCTGGAGAATGGGGGTGCCTTCCACGATGGGGATTTGATAGTGGATGAGTTGATGCGGATTATACAGGTGAGAAAATGAGTTTCACAGTAGCAGTAAAAGAAGAAATTCTGGGCCAGCACCATCTAAGCCGGCATGAATTATCTGCCATTATAAAGATGTCTGGTAGTATCGGTCTCTCAACTTCGGGCTTGACCTTGTCTGTCGTGACAGAAAATGCCAAGCTGGCTCGTCACCTCTATGAGTCCTTTCTCCATTTCTATGAAATCAAATCGGAAATTCGTCACCACCAACGGAGTAATCTTCGCAAGAATCGCGTCTATACCGTTTTTACTGATGAAAAGGTGCAGGATTTGTTGAGCGATTTGCATTTGGCCGACTCTTTCGTTGGCCTGGAAACAGGTATTGATGAGGAGATTTTATCAGACGAGGAAGCCGGTCGTGCTTATCTTTGTGGCGCTTTCTTGGCAAATGGAAGCATTCGTGACCCTGAATCAGGTAAGTACCAGTTGGAAATCAGTTCTGTTTATCTGGACCACGCGCAAGGGATTGCCTCACTTCTCCAGCAATTTTTACTGGATGCCAAGGTGCTTGAGCGTAAGAAGGGGGCAGTGACCTACCTCCAGCGAGCTGAAGATATTATGGACTTCTTGATTGTCATCGGAGCTATGCAGGCGCGTGATGATTTTGAGCGGGTTAAGATTTTGCGAGAAACTCGTAACGACCTCAATCGGGCCAATAATGCCGAGACAGCTAATATAGCTCGGACAGTTTCTGCCAGCATGAAGACTATCAACAATATCAGTAAAATCAAAGATATCATGGGCTTAGAAAATCTGCCAGTGGATTTGCAGGAAGTAGCACAGTTGCGGATTCAGCACCCAGACTACTCTATCCAGCAGTTAGCAGATAGTCTCAGCACTCCCCTTACAAAAAGTGGTGTCAACCACAGACTCAGAAAAATCAATAAGATAGCCGATGAGTTATAAAGATATAAAACACCTCTTTCTTGACAATTAAATAGAGTATGTGAGATAATAAAGGGGAATTGAGAAGTTCTAGCATTTTAGTGCTAACAGAAATCCCCTCGGTACTGCAATACTGAGGGGATTTTTTTCTGGGTTAGATAGCACTAACCAGGAAGGTTACTTGTCGAAGTGATCGTCTAACCAACGAGTCACCAGCCATGAGATGATACTCTCGATGACTGCGATAAGTACTATTTTGAGAAGTTCTAGCATCTGTAATACCTCCTTTTCCAAGGCGTATTGTTAGTGCCGTCCCTATTATATCACATGTTTTATCAGTTTGATAGGCATTTTTATTTTTGTTAAAGAAGGGGGAAATATGATCTAACAAATTAGCCGATGAACTATAAAACCACGAATCCTATGTGACTCGTGGTTCTTTTTCTATAAACTAGTAGAGTGTTTTGGTTGTACTTTTTGTTCTGGGTCGATGTAGTTAATGGCATTGTTAACAGCGGTTGGTGCTTCTCCAAGCCCTGTCGCAATCAGATCAATTTTTCCGTCATAGTAGCAACAGTCACCGATAGCATAGATACCTGCTTGGCTAGATTCTTGCTTGCTATTGACGATAATCTTGTGACGGTTGAGGTCCAGACCCCAGTTTTTAAGGTTACCAACAGAAGATTTGAAACCATAGTTGACAAAGAGGTGGTCTAGGTCAATAGTTTCTGTTTCATCAGATTTGACTTTTGTGATTTCAAGTTTATCGAGTGTTTTTCCATCTCCAAGGAGTTGGCTAGGGACGAATGGTGTCTTGATGGTCACAGATGATTCTTGCAAGGCTTGGACACTGTGTTCCAAGGCGCGGAAATTATCTCTGCGGTGGACAAGGGTAGTTGGCGCAATTTTTTCAAAAGCCAAAGCCCAATCCACAGCCGAGTCTCCTCCACCAAGAATCGTCACTTTCTTACCAGCATATTGCTGGATGTTGGAAACGTGGTAGTGGATATTTTCATAGTCCTCAACGCCTTCTAGTTCTAGAGGACGTGGTTTGAAGGCACCGCCACCCATAGCGATGATAACTGTTTTAGACAGGTGACTTCCTTTAGAAGTTGTAATTACAAAGCCTTCTTCTTGTTTTTCAATCTCAAGAACCGTTTCGTTGAGATGAATAGGGGTATCAAAGCCATTTAATTGCTCGATTAGACGGTTAGTCAACTCTTCTCCAGTCAGGTTTGGGAATCCCGGTACGTCTAAAATTTCCTTTTCAGGATAGAGAATAGCAGGTTGTCCACCTAGTTGTGGAAGGGAGTCGATGATTTGGACCTTGGCTTGGCGTAGGTGGGCATAGAAGGCTGCAAAAAGCCCGACAGGACCACCACCTACAATGGTAATATCATAGAGTTGAGACATGGTTTCTCCTTTGTTTTTTCTAGTCATACTCTTCGAAAATCAAATTCAAACCACGTCAGCGTCGCCTTACCGTACTCAAGTACAGCCTGCGGCTAACTTCCTAGTTTGCTCTTTGATTTTCATTGAGTATCAGTTTATTTTATCATATTTTTTCTTTAATTTAAAATGAAGTAGGATAGGGAAAAAAATGCCAGAAAAATGGTATAATAGAAAGGAACGTGTTTGGACAGAGAGGAGACAGCAGATGAACTTTCAACAATTATCCAATCTGCAATATTGGACTAGCTTGTTTTCTAGTCCTTGGAGTATTGCCATCAATCTGTTTGATATTTTGATTGTGGCCTATATTTTATATCGTTTTACAAAAGCGATAGCTGGCACCAAGATTATGATTTTGGTGCGTGGGGTCGTGATCTTTGTATTAGCCCAGGTTGTGGCCAATATCCTTGATTTAACAACGATTTCTTGGTTGATTAATCAGATTATCACCTATGGGGTTATTGCTGCGGTTGTTATCTTCTCTCCAGAGATTCGGACTGGTTTGGAACGCTTGGGAAGGGCGACAGATTTCTTTTCTACTGCTCAAATTAGTGCAGAGGAGCAAATGATTCGTGCCTTTGTCAAGTCGGTTGAATATATGAGTCCTCGTAAGATTGGTGCTCTGGTTGCCATCCAACGAGTTCGGACCTTACAAGAATACATTGCGACAGGGATTCCTTTGGATGCCAATATTTCAGCTGAACTCCTTATTAATATCTTTATCCCCAACACTCCCCTACACGATGGTGCTGTGATTATCAGAGAAAATCGAATAGCAGTAACCTCTGCCTATCTTCCCTTGACAGAAAGCACAGGGATTTCCAAGGAATTTGGGACCAGACACCGGGCGGCTATCGGTTTGTCAGAAGTATCCGATGCCTTGACCTTCATCGTCTCAGAGGAAACAGGAGGCATTTCTATTACCTATAACGGTGTTTTCAAGCACGACTTGACGATTGAAGAATTTGAAGCAGAGCTACGAGCAATTCTTTTGCCAGCTGTTGAGGAAAAAGTCAGTTTCAAGGACCGTTTGCTAGGAGGTTGGAAATATGAGAAAAAATAGTCTATATATCATTTCATCTCTCTTTTTTGCTTGTATCTTATTTATCTATGCAACGTCAACCAACTTTCAAAATAGCAATACCGCAAGGCAGGTCAAATCAGAAACCTACACCAATACGATAACGAACGTTCCTATCGATATTCACTATGATGATGACCAGTATTTCATTAGCGGATTTGCATCAGAAGTTTCAGTTGTGCTGACAGGTGCCAATCGTGTGACCTTGGCCAGCGAAATGCAGGAGAGCACTCGTAAGTTTAAGGTCACAGCGGATTTGACGGATGTCAGTGTTGGAACGATTGAAGTTCCCTTGAATATTGAAAATCTTCCAAATGGAATGACTGCTGTGGCAACGCCTCAAAAGATTACAGTGAAAGTTGGGAAGAAGGTTAAGCGAGATGGGATGCTTGTTGTGCCACAAGTTGACCAAAGCCAGATTGATCCCAAGCTACAAATTGATAGTGTAACCGTGTCAAATGAACGCGTTTCGGTCACAACTGACCAAGAAACATTAGCTAAGATTGACAAAATTATTGCACTTTTACCAACCAGCGAACGCATAACAGGTAATTACAGTGGTTCGGTACCTTTGCAGGCAATCGACCGTAATGGTGTTGTCTTACCGGTAGTTATTACTCCGTTTGATACGACAATGAAGGTAACTACAAAACCTGTGGTATCGAGTTCAAGTGCATCTAATTCAAGTGCAAGTAGTTCGTCGGAGACATCTTCGTCAACGAAAGCAAATAGTTCAAAAACGAATTAAAAAATAGGAAAAGGATTTTATAAAAATGGGTAAATACTTTGGGACTGATGGAGTCCGTGGAGAAGCTAACGTAGAACTAACACCAGAATTGGCCTTCAAACTAGGACGTTTTGGAGGCTATGTTCTTAGTCAACATGAAACGGAAGCACCGAAAGTCTTTGTAGGACGTGACACACGTATTTCAGGGGAAATGCTAGAATCTGCTTTGGTGGCAGGTCTCCTCTCTGTAGGGATTCACGTCTACAAACTTGGTGTCCTTGCAACACCAGCAGTAGCTTACTTGGTAAAAACTGAGGGAGCCAGTGCAGGTGTCATGATTTCTGCCAGCCACAACCCAGCCCTTGATAATGGAATTAAGTTCTTTGGCGGTGATGGCTTCAAACTAGATGATGAAAAAGAAGCAGAAATTGAAGCCTTGCTAGACGCTGCGGAAGATACTCTTCCTCGTCCAAGTGCAGAAGGCTTGGGAACCTTGGTAGATTATCCAGAAGGCTTGCGTAAGTATGAAGGATATCTTGTTTCAACTGGAACTCCTCTTGAAGGAATGAAGGTTGTCTTGGATACGGCCAATGGTGCAGCTTCTACAAGTGCCCGTCAAATCTTTGCAGATCTTGGCGCTCAATTGACGGTTATCGGGGAAACACCAGATGGTCTTAACATAAACCTTAATGTTGGTTCAACCCACCCAGAAGCTCTTCAAGAAGTGGTCAAAGAAAGCGAGTCAGCTATTGGTTTGGCCTTTGATGGGGACAGCGACCGCTTGATTGCTGTTGATGAAAATGGCGACATTGTTGATGGTGACAAGATCATGTACATCATCGGGAAATACCTTTCTGAAAAAGGACAATTGGCCCAAAATACAATCGTGACAACTGTTATGTCCAACCTTGGTTTCCACAAGGCCTTGGACCGTGAAGGCATTAACAAGGCAGTCACTGCAGTTGGCGACCGCTATGTTGTGGAAGAAATGAGAAAATCAGGCTACAACCTCGGTGGTGAACAGTCTGGTCACGTCATCTTGATGGACTACAATACAACGGGTGATGGTCAATTATCAGCTGTCCAATTGACAAAAATCATGAAGGAAACTGGTAAGAGCTTGTCAGAGTTGGCAGCAGAAGTAACCATCTATCCACAAAAATTAGTCAATATCCGAGTGGAAAATGCCATGAAGGAAAAGGCTATGGAAGTGCCAGCTATCAAGGTTATCATCGAGAAGATGGAAGCTGAAATGGCGGGGAATGGCCGTATCCTTGTTCGCCCAAGTGGAACAGAGCCTCTTTTGCGTGTTATGGCAGAAGCGCCTACAACAGAAGAAGTGGACTACTATGTTGATACCATCGCAGACGTAGTTCGAGCTGAAATCGGGATTGACTAAATCCTAGAAAACTAGATGAAAATAAAAAATTATGGTACAATAGCTTATAATATTGTAGCCGAGGGAGAAAGACATGAATCTTAAACGTGAACAAGAATTTGTTAGTCAGTATCATTTTGATGCGCGTAATTTTGAATGGGAAAATGAAAATGGAGCTCCTGAAACTAAGGTGGATGTGAACTTCCAATTACTCCAACATGACCAAGAAAATCAAGTGACATCTTTAGTGGTTGTCTTAAGTTTTATGATTGTCTTTGACAAATTTGTTATCAGTGGAACGATTTCCCAAGTTAACCATGTGGAAGGTCGTATTGTAAATGAACCAAGTGAGTTTAATCAAGAGGAAGTTGAAACTTTGGCTCGTCCATGTTTGAACATGCTCAACCGTTTGACTTACGAAGTAACTGAAATTGCATTAGACTTACCAGGAATCAATTTGGAGTTCTAATATGAAATTAGCTGTTATCACAGATTCTTCTGCCTATCTCAGTGCAGAGACCTTGCAAAGAGAAGATTTATTTGTCTTGGATATTCCTGTCAATATTGATGGTGAGGAGTATGTCGAAGGCATCAATCTGACTGCTGAGGAATTTTACCAAAAAATGGCTCAGGCTTCTGAATTGCCTAAGACCAGTCAACCAAGCATTGCCAAGTTAGATGAAATCTTAACTTCGCTTAAAGAACAAGGCTATACCCATGTCTTGGGGCTTTTCCTGTCTTCTGGAATTTCAGGCTTTTACCAAAATATCCAGTATATGGTGGATGATTATGAAGGCTTGACCATTGCTTTCCCGGACACTTTGATTACAAGTGCTCCTTTGGGTATCATGGTTGAAAGTGTCTTTAACTGGCGCGACCAGGGCGATGATTTTGCCATTATTCAGGATAAGCTAGCTATTCAAATCAGTCACACATCTGCTTTTATCATGGTGGATGATTTGGACCACTTGGTCAAAGGTGGACGCCTTTCAAATGGGGCTGCTATTTTGGGAAATCTGCTCAGTATTAAGCCAATCCTTTATTTCAATGACCAAGGTGTGATTGAAGTTTACGAAAAAGTTCGTACTGAGAAGAAAGCAACCAAGCGTTTAATTGAAATTATCAAGGAAGCAACAGCTTCAGGCCAATACCGTATCATTGTCATTCACGGGAATGCTCCTGAAAAGGCTGAAGAATTGCGTCAGCACTTGCTAGATTCTGAAGTGGGTACGGATATTTCACTTGCTACATTTGGTAGTGTCATTGGAACACACCTAGGAGCAGGAAGCATTGCTCTAGGTTATATTCCAGTAATTTAGTTTGCGCTTCTAGGCTAGTTAAGAAATAGCAATTGAACACGGACTACCTGCCTCTTGAAAAAAGATGCCTGTCTTACCTTTCATGGAAAGTCAGCGCCATCCCCTATTTTTCACGGGCAGCTAAGGCCCTTTGTATCTTGATAATTGAACACGCCTGGAACCCTCTGTGAAAAAGATAGTTCTTCCAAGGAGGAGACACTCCTTGATTAGAACTCCTATTTTCACTCTGTGTTCTTACAGGCTTTGTATCTTAGAAATTGAACACGGACTACCTGCCTCTTGAAAAAGATGCCTGTCTTGCCTTTCATGGAAAGTCAGCGTCATTCCCTATTTTTCAAGGGCAGCTATCGTCCTTTGTATCTTAGTCAGGAGTAGAGATGAGTATTCGAGTAATTATTGCTGGTTTTAAGGGAAAGATGGGCCAGGCTGCTTGTCAGATGGTCTTGGCTGATCCAGACTTGGACTTGGTAGCAGTTTTGGATCCCTTTGAGTCTGAATCAGAATGGCAGGGTATTCCTGTTTTCAAGGATAAGGCTGATTTGGTCGGTTTTGAAGCAGATGTCTGGGTAGACTTTACTACACCAGCTGTTGCCTATGAAAATACACGCTTTGCTCTTGAAAATGGCTTTGCTCCAGTAGTTGGGACAACAGGTTTCACGAGTGAAGAGATTGCAGAGCTAAAAGCATTTTCTCGTGCTCAAGATTTGGGTGGCTTGATCGCTCCTAACTTTGCCTTGGGTGCTGTTTTACTCATGCAATTTGCAAGGCAGGCTGCTAAATATTTCCCAAATGTGGAGATTATCGAGCTCCATCATGACAAGAAAAAGGATGCTCCGAGTGGAACTGCTATTAAAACAGCTGAGTTAATGGCAGAAGTTCGAGAGTCTATCCAGCAGGGTGCAGCAGATGAGGAAGAATTGATTGCAGGTGCTCGTGGTGCTGACTTTGATGGCATGCGCATCCACTCAGTTCGTTTGCCAGGCTTGGTAGCCCATCAGGAAGTCATCTTTGGCAATCAGGGAGAAGGATTGACACTCCGTCATGACTCCTATGATCGCAGCTCCTTCATGACAGGGGTGAATTTGGGAATTAAAGAAGTTGTCAAGCGTCATGAGCTTGTCTATGGATTAGAACACTTATTATGAGATTAACGCAAATGCCTTCTGAATTTCAGAAGGCTTTACCAGTATTAGAAAAAATTAAAGAAGCAGGTTTTGAGGCCTATTTTGTTGGAGGTTCTGTTCGAGATGCCCTCCTCAATCGTCCTATCCATGATGTGGATATTGCGACGTCTTCTTATCCAGAAGAAACCAAGCAGATTTTTCCGCGAACAGCCGATATCGGAATCGAGCATGGAACTGTCTTGGTCTTAGATGGGGACGAGGAGTATGAGGTGACTACTTTTCGGACAGAGGATGTCTATGTGGACTATCGCAGACCCAGTGCGGTCTCTTTTGTGCGCTCGCTAGAAGAAGACCTCAAACGCCGTGATTTCACAGTCAACGCCTTTGCCTTGGACGATACAGGAGAAATCATTGACTTGTTTCATGGTTTAGAAGATTTGGAAAAGCAAGTCTTACGAGCAGTTGGAGTGGCAAGTGAGCGTTTCAACGAAGATGCTTTGCGGATTATGCGTGGTTTCCGTTTTCAAGCCAGTCTTGGTTTTGAACTTGAGACAGAAACGTTTAAAGCAATGAAGACCTTGACGCCACTTTTGGAGAAAATTTCTGTAGAGCGTACCTTCGTTGAGTTTGATAAACTCTTGCTGGCTCCATTTTGGAGAAGGGGCTTGGCTTCCATGATTGAGAGTCAAGCTTATGATTATCTCCCTGATATGGCAGCTAGCCAGGACAAGCTTAACAGACTGTTTGAGTTAGAGACCGATTTTACTTTTGAATCCTCTGAACAAGCCTGGGCGGCTCTACTGTGGGCTTTGGATATTGAAAATGCGCAGCCCTTTTTGAAGGCTTGGAAGACCTCACGCCAGTTTGCTAAGCAAGTTCAGGATTTACTGACTATTTTGGCCTTGCGTGAAAAGGGAGAATTGAGCAAGCGCGATTGTTACCGCTTTGACTTGGATTTGCTTTTACAGGCTGAAAATCTTCGTCAGGCTCAGGGAAAACCAGTCAACCCACAAGTCATCACAGAAACCTACCAGAGTCTGACCATTCATGATAAGAAAGAAATCCAAATCAACGGTGGTATTTTGATCAAGGAATATGGTTATCAGCCGGGCCCAGACTTGGGAGAGATTTTAACAGAGATTGAATATGCCATTGTCGATGGAACATTGGAAAATGACCTACAAGCCATCCATGCTTACTTGAGGGAGAAAAAATGAGTGATTTTATCGTTGAAAAACTAAGTAAATCCGTCGGTGATAAGACCGTTTTTAAGGATATTTCCTTTATTATCCATGACCTAGACAGAATTGGTCTGATTGGTGTCAATGGAACAGGGAAGACCACCCTTTTAGATGTTCTTTCTGGTGTTTCTGGCTTTGATGGGGATGTGAGTCCCTTTTCAGCTAAGAATGATTACCAGATTGGTTACTTGACTCAAGATCCTGATTTTGATGATAGCAAGACGGTCTTGGATACAGTCCTATCCAGCGATCTCAAGGAAATCCAGCTCATTCGTGAATATGAGTTGATTATGCTCAACTATAGTGAGGACAAGCAGGCGCGTTTGGAACGAGTCATGGCAGAAATGGACTCTCTCCAAGCTTGGGAAATTGAGAGTCAGGTCAAGACCGTTCTCAGCAAGCTGGGGATTCAGGACTTATCCACTCCTGTTGGGGAATTGTCAGGTGGTCTAAGAAGACGGGTCCAGTTGGCGCAAGTTCTTCTTGGCAACCACAACCTTTTGCTTTTGGATGAGCCGACCAACCATCTGGACATTGTGACTATTGAGTGGCTGACCCTCTTTTTAAAAAATTCTAAGAAGACAGTTCTCTTTATCACTCACGATCGTTATTTCTTAGACGCTTTGTCAACACGGATTTTCGAGTTGGACCGAGCAGGCTTAACAGAATATCAGGGCAATTATCAGGACTATGTTCGCCTAAAGGCGGAACAGGATGAGCGCGACGCGGCTCTACTTCATAAAAAGGAACAACTTTATAAGCAAGAATTGGCCTGGATGCGCAGACAACCGCAGGCGCGTGCGACCAAGCAGCAGGCTCGTATCAATCGTTTCCACGACCTGAAAAAGGAAGTTTCAGGCGGCGTTGCTGAGACAGACTTGACCATGAACTTTGAAACTAGTCGGATTGGGAAAAAGGTCATCGAGTTTCAGGATGTTTCTTTTGCCTATGAAAATAAGCCCATTTTGCAAGATTTTAATCTCTTAGTTCAGGCTAAAGACCGTATCGGAATCGTTGGGGATAACGGTGTGGGAAAATCAACCCTACTCAACCTGATTGCAGGCAGTCTTGAGCCGACAGCAGGACAAGTTGTGATTGGGGAAACTGTTCGCATCGCCTATTTCTCTCAGCAAATTGAGGGCTTGGATGAAAGCAAGAGAGTGATCAATTACCTGCAGGAAGTGGCAGAAGAGGTTAAGACTAGCGGTGGTACTACAACTTCCATTGCAGAGTTGTTGGAGCAGTTCCTTTTCCCACGTTCGACGCATGGAACCTTGATTGAGAAATTGTCAGGGGGAGAAAAAAAACGTCTTTATCTCCTCAAACTGCTCTTGGAAAAACCAAATGTTCTTCTCTTGGACGAACCGACAAATGACCTAGATATTGCGACCTTGACAGTTTTGGAGAATTTCTTGCAAGGTTTTGCTGGTCCAGTTTTGACAGTTAGCCACGACCGCTATTTCTTGGATAAGGTAGCGACCAAGATTCTCGCTTTTGAGGATGGCAAGATTCGTCCTTTCTTTGGTCATTATACCGATTACCTTGATGAAAAAGCCTTTGAAACAGAAATGGCCAATCAAGTGCAAAAAGCCGAAAAGGAGAAAGTAGTCAAGGTTCGAGAAGACAAGAAACGCATGACCTACCAAGAAAAGCAGGAGTGGGCAAGTATTGAAGGTGATATTGAAGCCTTGGAAAACCGTATCGCTGCTATTGAAGAGGAAATGCAGGCCAACGGCTCTGACTTTGGCAAACTGGCTACTCTTCAGAAAGAGCTAGATGAGAAAAACGAAGCACTCCTTGAAAAATACGAACGCTATGAGTATCTAAGTGACTTTGATAGCTAGAAGAATAGAAAAATCCCGTCTCATGACAGGATTTCTCTATTCTTTTTTAGTTTCTTGATGAAAGACATTTTGCCAAGTTTCGTGGCGACGCCAGATACTGGTATGGACGATACCATCTAACTCATAGCAGATGAGTTTGGTCTTCTGACTGATGGAAGTAATCTGTATGTCCTTAATCGCAGCTTTAAGTTCTTTTTCGGCCTTATAAGCCTCTTTATCCATCTGTTCTCCATCTTGACGAATATAGACAAAATCGTCAGCCAAGAGTTCTTCCAGTTGATTTCCTTGGTCAATCAATTGTTCGCGCATAAGCAATTTTTTATAGACATTGTCTAAAATCTCATCCTCAGGGATAGGTGCGGGCTCGATATGGACATCGGTATCAAAAACCCCAAAACGTTCCTCCAGCATAGACTCGACTTGATCCGCAATCTCGTGGCTTTCAAAAACAGACAGGTCAGGATTCATCTCCAGCGTGATATCCAGGTAGATATTGCTACCGTAGGTACGACCTCTTTGAGATTTAACCTTGCTAATTTTGGGAATTTCCATGATGGCCTTTTGATAATCCTCAAGCAGACGGTCGTCAAAACCATCTGAAAGACTAAAGGAAGACTCGATAAAGATATCATAGGCAGTTTTCAAGATAAAGAAAGTGATGACGATGGCAACCAGTTTATCCACAATCGGATAATTAAAGCTGCTAGCCAGGATGGCAATGGTAGTACCAAGTGAGGTGACAGCATCAGAAAGATTGTCCTGGGCGGCAGCCTTCAGTGCCTTGGATTTGGATTTCTTACTGAGGCGAGTGTTATAGAGATAAACCACAAACATAATCGCTGCAGAAATGATTCCTAGAGTGGCACCAAGAGGATCAATGACTGTTTCTTCACGACTGAGAATCTTCTGAATGGTATCCCTTAGAACATCAAAGCCAACATAGAACATGATAATAGAAGTGACCAAGCTAGCCAAATCCTCAATCTTCCAGTGGCCAAAACGGTGGTCTCGGTCAGCAGGTTGGCGCGCCATTCGAATCCCAATCAAGAGGGCTACATTTCCAATGATGTCCGACACGTTGTTGAAACCATCAGCCACCAAACTGGATGAATGAAGGAGGTGACCAGTTGCTAATTTGGCTGTTGATAAGAGCAGGTAGGTTGAAATGCTGATAATGGCCCCACGCTCAGCTAACTTGAGATTTGAGATAGATTGCTTCATTCAACTTCCTTTCTAGTCACATAGCATTCTACCATTATACTGGTTTTCAAGGGAAAATTCAAATAAGTCATTTTTTACTCTTTGAAAACTTTTCAAAATTTGGTATAATAGTACTACTCAAGGGAGTAGCTGGCAGAAACCTGTGATAGTGTCGTCATTCCGAATTTTATACTGAAAAGTATGCTTTCCGGCACTATCTTAAACAGCGAGACTTGTTATGATTAACAGGTTTCTTTTTGTTTGTCGTGAAAAGATGCGATGAGGGAAAAGAGAGTCTGTTTTGCACACAATGTCAAGGAGGAGACACATGTCAAAAGAACAAAAACGCCAAGCGTTTTACACTCAGAGTCCTGAAGAGGTCTTGAATGCTGTAGATGCGACCGAGCAAGGTTTGTCATCAAGTGAGGCGGAAAAGCGCCTTGCCGAATTTGGCCACAATGAACTCGAAGAAGGCGAGAAACGATCAATCCTGGTCAAATTCATCGAGCAATTTAAGGATTTGATGATTATTATCCTAGTTGCGGCAGCAATCTTGTCAGTTGTGACTTCTGGTGGGGAAGATATCGCAGATGCCATTATCATCCTAGCCGTGGTTATCATCAACGCTGCCTTTGGTGTTTACCAAGAAGGAAAAGCAGAAGAAGCTATCGAAGCCCTCAAATCTATGTCTAGTCCAGCTGCCCGCGTTCTTCGTGATGGTCATATGGCTGAGATTGACTCTAAAGAATTGGTGCCAGGTGATATCGTTGCCCTCGAAGCAGGTGATGTAGTACCAGCAGACCTACGTTTGCTTGAAGCCAACTCTCTTAAAATCGAAGAAGCAGCTCTTACAGGTGAGTCTGTGCCAGTCGAAAAAGACTTGACAGTTGAACTTGCTGCAGATGCTGGTATTGGGGACCGTGTCAACATGGCCTTCCAAAACTCTAACGTAACCTATGGTCGCGGTATGGGTGTTGTTGTCAATACAGGGATGTATACTGAAGTCGGTCATATCGCTGGCATGCTCCAAGATGCGGATGAGACGGATACACCCCTCAAACAAAACTTGAATAACCTTTCTAAGGTCTTGACCTATGCTATCTTGGTTATTGCACTTGTTACTTTTGTAGTTGGTGTTTTCATTCAAGGTAAAAATCCACTCGGTGAGTTGATGACCTCTGTTTCGCTTGCCGTTGCAGCCATTCCAGAAGGGCTACCAGCTATCGTAACTATCGTTCTTGCCCTTGGTACTCAAGTTTTGGCCAAACGAAATTCTATTGTTCGTAAGTTGCCAGCTGTAGAAACCCTTGGTTCAACTGAAATCATCGCTTCTGATAAGACTGGTACGCTGACTATGAACAAGATGACCGTCGAAAAAGTCTTCTACGATGCAGTCCTACATGACTCAGCTGATGACATTGAACTAGGTCTTGAAATGCCCCTGCTTCGTTCAGTTATCTTGGCCAATGATACGAAAATCGATGTGGAAGGCAACCTGATTGGTGACCCAACCGAAACAGCCTTCATTCAATATGCCTTGGACAAGGGCTACGATGTCAAAGGTTTCTTAGAGAAATATCCACGTGTGGCTGAGTTGCCGTTTGACTCTGACCGTAAGCTCATGTCAACAGTTCATCCACTTGCAGATGGACGCTTCCTTGTAGCAGTCAAGGGTGCGCCAGACCAACTTTTGAAACGTTGTGTTCTTCGTGACAAAGCTGGGGATATTGCTCCGATTGACGAGAAGGTTACAAACCTCATCCATACAAACAACTCTGAAATGGCTCATCAAGCCTTGCGTGTCCTTGCAGGTGCTTATAAGATTATTGACAGCATTCCAGAAAACCTGACTTCTGAAGAGCTTGAAAATGATTTAATCTTTACTGGTTTGATTGGGATGATCGACCCTGAACGTCCTGAGGCAGCCGAGGCTGTTCGTGTGGCTAAGGAAGCTGGAATTCGTCCAATCATGATCACTGGTGACCACCAAGACACTGCAGAAGCTATTGCTAAACGTTTGGGAATCATTGACGCAAACGATACAGAAGGCCACGTTTTAACTGGTGCTGAACTCAATGAACTGTCAGATGAAGACTTTGAAAAAGTAGTTGGTCAATATTCTGTTTATGCCCGTGTGTCTCCAGAACACAAGGTTCGTATCGTCAAGGCTTGGCAAAAACAAGGTAAAGTCGTTGCCATGACAGGTGATGGTGTCAATGATGCGCCAGCTCTGAAAACAGCCGATATCGGTATCGGTATGGGAATCACTGGTACAGAGGTTTCTAAGGGTGCATCTGACATGATCCTTGCAGATGATAACTTTGCAACTATTATCGTTGCAGTTGAAGAAGGACGTAAGGTCTTCTCAAACATTCAAAAGACTATTCAGTATCTACTTTCTGCCAACACTGCTGAAGTATTGACCATCTTCCTATCAACCTTGTTTGGTTGGGATGTCTTGCAACCAGTTCATCTTTTGTGGATTAACTTGGTAACAGATACCTTCCCAGCTATCGCTCTTGGTGTTGAACCTGCTGAGCCTGGTGTCATGAACCATAAACCACGTGGACGCAAGGCAAGCTTCTTCTCAGGTGGTGTTTTGAGTTCTATCATCTATCAAGGTGTACTCCAAGCAGCTATTGTTATGAGTGTTTATGGCCTTGCGATTGCTTATCCAGTACATGTGGGTGACAATCATGCCATTCATGCGGATGCCCTTACTATGGCCTTTGCAACCCTTGGTTTGATTCAGCTCTTCCATGCCTATAATGTCAAGTCTGTTTACCAATCCATCTTGACAGTTGGCCCATTCAAGTCTAAGACCTTCAACTGGTCCATCTTGGTATCCTTCATCCTTCTCATGGCAACAATCGTCGTAGAACCGCTTGAAGGAATCTTCCACGTAACCAAACTAGACTTGTCACAATGGGGAATCGTTATAGGCGGAAGCTTCTCAATGATTATTATTGTCGAAATCGTTAAATTTATCCAACGCAAACTTGGCTTTGACAAGAATGCGATTTAAAAAGAAAAAGTCATCTTCGGATGGCTTTTTGCTACAGTTGAGGGAAAGGGCTTGCAGTTGCCGTCTTTTGTGCTATAATTGCTATAATATAGTAAAAAGCAAGAGGAGTGTGAGGAAGTGGAAAAGAAAATTGTGAAGGATATTTTGTTTTTATCTCAGGTGTCTCAGCCAGCAAGTCAGGAAGACCTTTATCTTGCCAGAGATTTACAGGATACGCTTTTAGCAAATCGTGAGACCTGTGTTGGTCTGGCTGCCAATATGATTGGGGTGCAGAAGCGCGTGATTATTTTTAATCTTGGCTTGGTTCCTGTGGTCATGTTTAATCCAGTGCTCCTGTCCTCTGAAGGATCTTATGAGACAGAAGAAGGATGTTTGTCCTTGGTAGGTGTGAGACCTACTAAGCGTTATGAAACCATAAGGGTTGCCTATCGTGACAGCAAGTGGCAGGAACAGACCATTACCTTGACAGGCTTCCCAGCTCAGATTTGCCAGCATGAACTGGATCACTTGGAAGGACGAATCATTTAGGAGGAAAGCAAATGAAACGGATAATCTTTGAACTTATTTTTATCGCAACGACCTGGTATATCTTTTTACCGCCTCTTAACCTGACCAGCTGGGAATTTCTCTTCTTCCTCTGTGGGCATTTGTTAGTTGTGGCAGTCTTATTTGGCTTTGGCAAGGGAATCAATCTGGTCAAAACGATTCATGTGCGCCACGGAAAGGCGGAAGCTGCCTTAAATCTTGAGGGTTTCAAAATCAATCGGTTAGGGAAAATCCTTTTAGCTTCTATTGGAGGAATTCTTCTCTTGGCAGCTTTGGTTTCCTTGGTGACTTCTAGCATTTTTCAGGCTAAGAATTATGCCAATGTAGTCACGGTTACTGAAAAAGACTTTACTGAATTTCCTAAGACTGATACCAGTAAGGTTCCTATCTTAGATAGAAGTACCGCTGAAAAAATTGGTGACCGCTACTTGGGTTCCCTAACAGATAAGGTGTCGCAATACGTAGCGGCAGATACCTATACCCAACTGACGATTGATGGGAAGCCTTATCGGGTTACACCCTTAGAATATGCAGATCCTATCAAGTGGTTTAATAATCAAGCCAAGGGAATCGGCGAGTATATCAAGGTAGACATGGTGACTGGAAATGCGGACTTGGTGGACTTGAAGACACCAATCAAATATTCAGACTCGGAATATTTTAACCGTGATGTCAAACGTCACCTGCGCTTGAAGTACCCAACTAAAATATTCAAGTCTCCATCTTTTGAGGTGGACGATGAGGGCAATCCTTTCTATGTGGCTACAGTTTACCAAAAGCAATTTGGACTTGCAGTTCCCCGTCCTGTTTCAGTCATTATCTTGGATGCCACAAATGGAGACACCAAGGAATACAACTTGTCGGATGTTCCAGAATGGGTGGACAGGGTCTATCCAGCTGAGGAAACTATTGAGCAAATTAACTACAACGGCAAGTACAAGGACGGTTTCTGGAATGCTATGATTTCCAAGAAAAACGTGACCCAGACTACCAAGGGCTATAATTATTTGTCTATCGGTAATGACATCTACCTCTACACAGGTGTGACGTCGGCCAATGCAGATGAAAGTAATCTTGGTTTTATCCTTGAAAATATGCGGACAGGAGAAATCACTAAGTATAGCTTGGCTTCTGCGACCGAAGAATCAGCCCGTGAATCAGCCGAAGGTGCTGTTCAGGAGAAATCCTACAAGGCAACCTTCCCAATCCTCATTAACCTCAATGACAAGCCTCTCTACATCATGGGCTTGAAGGACAATGCTGGCTTGGTCAAAGAGTACGCTCTGGTAGACGCAGTCGAGTACCAAAATGTTATCGTAGCTACGACAGTGGAAGAGATGCTCAGCAAGTATGCCAATAAAAACGACCTTGAAATTGATAATGAAACCACAGAAAATATCAAGGGTGTGGTAGCAGACCTCAAATCAGCTGTTATCAAGGGTGATACCGTCTACTTCTTTAAAGTTGATGGCAAGATATACAAGGTCAAGGCTTCTGTATCAGATGATCTGCCTTACCTCGAAAATGGTAAAACCTTCGAAGGTCAAGTAGGAAAAGACAACTATCTCAAGACCTTTAAAGTACAGTAAGAGGAGAGGCTGGGCAAAACCTCAATTTCAGGAAAAATAAAGTAAATCTTTCCATCATAAAATGCATAGTATCAAGATTTCTCAATTCCTGATACTATGCATTTTTTAATTTTAATGCCTTTTTTCCCAAATCTCTTTTCAGATGAATTTCTTGGTAGTGGCAAAAAAATATGCTACACTATCAATATGAAAATTTTAATCCCAACAGCAAAAGAAATGAACACAGACTTGCCGAGTATTGAAGCCGCTCCTTTAAGATCAGAAAGTCAGGCCGTGCTTGATGTCTTGGCCCTCTATTCTGCTAGTCAATTGGAGAGTTTTTACAAGGTATCAGCTGAAAAGGCGGCGGAAGAATTTCAAAATATCCAAGCTTTGAAAAGGCAGACTGCTCAACACTACCCAGCCTTGAAACTTTTTGATGGGCTGATGTACCGCCACATCAAGCGAGACAAACTGAACGATGCAGAACAGGCCTATCTTGAAAATCATGTCTTTATTACTTCGGCTTTGTACGGAGTCGTACCAGCCTTGTCACCCATAGCCCCTCACCGTTTGGACTTTTTGATGAAATTAAAAGTCGCTGGTAAGACTTTGAAGAGCCATTGGAAGACAGCCTATGATGAAGTTCTGAAGAAGGAAGAAGTGATTTTCTCTCTCTTGTCGTCGGAGTTTGAGACTGTATTTTCTAAGGAAATCAGAGAAAAAATGGTGACCTTCAAATTCATGGAGGATAGAGGTGGTCAGCTGAAGATTCACTCAACCATTTCTAAGAAAGCGCGTGGTGACTTCCTGACAGCCCTGATAGAAAATCAAGTACAAACGGTGGAGGAAGCTCGTCGCTTAATCTTTGCAGGATTTGCCTACCGAGAAGACCTGTCCCATCAACAGGAATTGGTTTTTGTTAAGGAAGTATAAATAAGGATAAAAGAAGAAAACCCAGCATGGAAAGTCGTGCTGAGTTTTTTAGTTTATAAAGTATTGGATATATGAATCTCATTTGATAAGGTGTTAAGATGATTAACCAAATCCATGATTGACAGATGATTTCGACAAATAAACTTCTTGGTAATTCCTGGAATATAGAAATTAGACACGATGATATCGTAATCTGTCTGATTTAAAATCTCAGGACTCGTTTCCAATTCATCCCAAGTATCGAAGGTAAAGCGGTTATTACAGTAGTAGGAAAGCATATCAACAAAGGTAAGGGATATAGCATGGTCAAAATTACTGATAATCAAAACCTTGATAGGTGGTCGATTTTCTAACAACTGAGTAGAGAGGTTTTCAGCATGGGTTAAGATGGTGTACATCAAGTGTTCCAACTGTTCAGGATGGTCATGCTGTCCAATTGCCTGACGATATTGGGCCAGTTCTTGACGTGCACTTCCCATAAAGTCTGGGAAGTAAACTTCAAATTTTTTAATCGTCAATGCTTTTTGTTCAAATAAGATTGGGGTAGAAAAGATTTCCTGTCTTTCAAAGAAAGCAGTGTTGTGTAAATGCCAAATAAGCTCATCGTGGTTAGTAAAAGTAATCTTATATTGTTTTGCTAGGCGTTCTAATATTTGACTAAGTAATTGGTAAGAGTATCTTGCTTCACTGTTATCTTCTAAAGAGTTGAAGAATTCTTGAGGATCTAAGAAAAGATTGTTTTGAATAAAGGATATAAAAATTTGGGCAATGATATCTGGGGTGATTTCCAGTCCCAGTTTTTCAGAAAAATGGACAAGTATCTCCTCAAAGTTTGGAATACTCATCAAAAGAGGGTAGTATTCATCGTAGAAATGATTTGGTAAGTCGATGAAATGACCGTTTTTAATGCGGTAAATACTGATGGCTATCATCAATTTGTACATTCTATAGATTGAAAATCGCATTGGATAATTCGTGATCTTATAGAAGAAGTCAGTGAACTCTGTTAAATCCTCTTCAGGAAGGTCAGGAAAAGGCCAGTCTAGGAAATAATAGCGCTCAGAAAAATATTGGGCAAAAAAATAGCGAATATCGATTTCATTGCCACGTATTTCGGATGGAGTAAATGATAGTTCAATTTGGAATTGAGTTGACAGAGTTTTTGTAATATTTCTGCCCAATCGATAGAGGTTGGCATTACTAGAGTGAAGATTTTCTATTGTTCGATAAATAGGTAGCCCCTCATTGAAGAACATATACTCTAGTAATTGAAAAGATTGAGAATTAGCTAGAAAATACTGATAAATATCTTCTACGCTAGTGTTAATTTCTAAATCTATCATAATTCCGTTAACGGAAGATTGGATGTCAATATTTGGGAAAGCTGTTCGTAATTCATTTAAATCATTTTTTAGGATTCGTTCTGTACATCCTAATTTTTCGGCAAGTGCATGTAACCTTATCCAATTACGATTCTGAATTAAGGTTTCCATTAAACGTAATTGTCTTTGGTCTTTTGTGGATAAAAGGTTGCGCATTTAGGTATTTCCTCCTAAATTATATTGTATCATAATTATGATTCTTTTGTACAAAAAAACAAGAATTAAAAATATGTACATT